>JALYVC010000194.1 GCA_030853445.1 Actinomycetota bacterium
GCCATGCCCCGCACGAGGTGCAGCAGCCGGTCGCGCACGGCCCCGGCGTCCTCGAAGCGCTCCTGCTCCGACAGCTGGGCCATCCGCCGGTGCAGCGCCGTGGCGGCGGGGCGCGCGTCGCCGGAGAGCAGGGTCACGGCCTCAGCGACCACCTCGGCATACTCCTGCACCGTCTGACGGCCGGAGCAGGGCGCCCCACAGCGCCCCATCTCGGCCAGGACGCACTCGGTGCCGCCTCCTCGGGCGCTGAGACGGGAGGTGCACTGCCGCAGGGGGATGACCTCGTGCACGGCCGCGACCGCCGCCTCGGCCGAGCTGCGGGTGCGGAACGGCCCGACGTAGCAGGCGCCGTCGCCGCGCACCTGTCGCACGACGGACAGACGGGGGAAGGCCTCGACGGTCAGCTTGACCCACAGCGCGCGCTCGGGATGGGTGGAACGGCGGTTGTAGCGCGGCTTGTGGGCGGCGATGAGCCGCAGCTCGCGCACCTGGGCCTCGAGGGTCGTCGGGCAGACGATGGGGTGGATGCTCGTGGCCAGCCCCACCATCTCAGCCATCCGCGTGCGCTGCTCCGAGGCGGTGAAGTAGCTGCGGGCCCGCACCCTGATGTTGCGGGAGGTGCCGACGTAGAGCGGGCGACCGGTGGCGTCCTTGAACACGTAGACCCCGGGGGCGGTGGGCAGGTCGTCGGCGAGGAAACGCTTGCGACGCTGGGCCGGTGTCACCCGCGAGGTGTAGCTCGAGAGCTCCTCGAGCGTGTGCACGCCGAGGTTGCCGACGCGCTCCAGCAGCCCGTGCAGCACGTCGACGGTGGCGCGCGCGTCGTGCAGGGCGCGATGGTCGGGGGTGGTCGTGGCATCGAAGAGGACGGCGAGCGACGACAGCTTGTGGTTGCGACACTCGTCGCGGCTCACCAGCTGCCGGGCGAGGTGCACCGTGTCGACCACGCGGAAACCGGGCCACGGGTGTCCGGTGCCGGCCGCGGCAGCCTTGAGGAACGAGATGTCGAAGCCCGCGTTGTGGGCCACGAGCACGCTGTCGCGGGCGAACTCGAGAAAGGCCGGTAGCACCGACTCGATGCGCGGCGCGCCCGCCACCATCGAGTCGGTGATGCCCGTGAGCACCTGGATGAAGGCCGGGATGGTTTCGCTCGGGCGCACCAGCGTCTGGAACTCGCCGAGCACCCGACCACCGCGCACCTTCACCGCCCCGACCTCGGTGATGGCCGAGGCGGAGGCGCTGCCACCGGTGGTCTCGAGGTCGACGACGACGAACGTGACACCGGCCAGCGCCGTGCCGAGCTCGTCGAGCGTGCCTTGGACCGCCTTCATGTCCGAGACCGTATGCCGGGCCACCGACAGGCCTCGAGAGGCGCGCTGCGTCAGGTGCTGCGCGTGACGGGCGACGAGCCTGCGCGCCGGCTCAGCTCACTGCTGCGGTCTCTCCGCCACCCGCTTGATGGCCGCGAGGGTCGCGGGGATGCCGGCGTGGGCATCCGCCGCGCGAACCGCGATCTGGTGTTCGGCGTCGTCGCCCATCCGGGTCCGGAACATCTCGAGACCGGCGGGGAGGAACTCCCACGACTCGGTGAGCTCGGTTCCGTTACCGGCGGGCTCCATCGCGTATCCCCAGCGGACGAGGCCCTCGCCGACCTCCCAGGCGAACTCTCGTCCGGGCTCGGCTGCCACGACCGTGGACCTGGTCTCCCACGTGCGGTCCGGCTTGACGTTGCGACCGGTGAATCGCGCTCCCACCGCGGGACCCGCTGCGCCGGCCCCCTCGTCCTTCTCGTCCCACCAGCAGGTGGCGCAGATCGGGCTCCACTCGCCGGTGCGCGTGATGTCGGAGACGAGGTCGTAGACCGCCTGGGGCGACGCGTCCACGTGGGTCGACTCGGTGTGGGTGAGGATGGGTTCCATACGGGCAAGTGTCTCAGGCGCGACCCCGGCTGGTGCTCATCGCTTCTGGCGGCGGCTGCCGCCGTGCCAGTCCTCCTGGAGGCCGGCCTCACCGGGCTCCACCCCCAGGGCACGCAGCTGCGGGCGCTCCCGCATGCTCCGTTTGAGCTCTGCGAAGCCCGGGAAGCTCGCGAGGGCGACGACGTGGTCCCACAGCTCGGCAGCCTCGTCGTCGGCAGGCAGCCGGCTGATGACCGGCCCGAAGAAGGCCACACCGTGGGGCGGGCGGAAGTGGATGATCGGGGTGCCGACATCCTTGCCCGTCAGGGCCAGTGCCTCATCGGTCTCGGCCTGGATGACCGCGTCCCAGTCCTCCTCGTCGAGGGCGGCGGAAAGCGAGGTGGGCAGTCCGGCCTCGAGCAGGATCGGCTCGACGAATGCCGCGGTGCCGCGGTGCTCGCGGAAGGCCGCGTCGTCCTGCTCGGGGGCAGGTGCGTCGAAGATGTGGGCGCCGAACGCGGCGTAGAGGGGGCCGAGGGCGGCGCTCCCGTGGTCGGCGCGAGCCTTGGCCGCCACCCGCAGGAGGCGCAGGCCCGCGGTGTGACCGGCCTCGTACTCCGGGGGGAAGTGCGCGTCGTAGTCGATGTGGGAGTTGAGCAGACGCAGGGAGATGAACCGCCACTCGACGGTGTAGTCGCGCACCGCCATGACCTGACGCACCCACGAGCTCGTCATCCACGCGAAGGGACAGACCGGGTCGAAGTAGAAGGTGATGTCGGCGGGGGGCGCAGCATCGCTCGTCCCTTCCTGGCTGGTGGTCCGGCTGGTGGTCTGGCTGGCGGTCTGGGTCACCGACCCATCCTCGCCCATGCGGTCTGTCGGTGCCGGCACCTATCGTCCTGCCCAGACGGTGAACCTGCCGTCCGACCCGGTCGAGCCCCTGCCCATCGCACCACGACGTGTGAGCTCGACACCGACGAACCGAAGGAGGCGACATGCGCGCCGATACCCCGATGGTCATCGACTGCCAGACCTGTCCGGTCCGCAACGTGCGGTGCGACGACTGCATCGTCACGGCACTCGGCCCGGCTCCTGCTCGACCGCTCCTGGAGCTCGGCGTGAGGGCCGTGTCGTCAGAGGAGGACCTGCCGCTCGACGCCGCCGAGCGCCGTGCGGTCGGCATCTTCGTCCGGGCGGGCCTGGTCAGCCCCGAGCACGCCGCCACCGTGACCTCACGGCGCGAGCGTCACCCCGGGGTCCGTGCGGTGGGCTGAGACCGCGTCCCGCCGGGGCGGGCCCCCCGTCTCCCGGCCTACGATCGAGGGGTGAGCGGCGAGCGCGGGGGCAGGGAACGGCGTCAGCAGCAGGACGACCGTCGTCCTGGCACTCGTCGTCGGTCCGGTTTCGTCCCCGGGCTGGTGTCTCTCGTCGTCGGGGGCGCGCTCCTGGTCGGCGGCTGCAGCGGCCCCACGAGCAGCGGCCAGGGCACGCTCGCCCACGTCCGCACCGCGCCCGAGGGCACCGCGACCGGGTCTGCCACGACTGCGGTGACCACCGCCACCGGAGACCGCATCGACCCCCGACGGCGGGCCGTCTCGGCGCTCGTGGCTCAGCGGGCGGCCGCCCTGGAACATCGCGATGTGCGGGGGTGGCTCGCCACCGTGGCTGACCCCACGACCTCGTTCGCGGCAGAGCAGGCGACGCTGTTCGCGCGGATGAGCCTGCTTCCGGTGGGTCGCTACGGCGAGCAGGGTGTCGAGGTCGCCGCCCCCCTCGACGCCGTGGACCGGCAGCGGTACGGCGCCGACGCCTGGGTGGCGTCCGTGCACCTGGTCTACGAGCTGACCGGCTACGACCGGGGTCTGCGCACGTTCGACGTCTCCTACGTCGTCGCTTCGACCTCGTCGGGATGGCGGCTCGCCGGCGTCGTCGACACCGGGGACGCGCAGCCGTGGGACCTCACCCCGTTGAGGGTGCTCCGCTCGGCATCGAGCCTGGTCGTCGGCAACGTGCCCGAGCCCTCGATGCGTCGCTACCTCGCCCTGGCCGACGCCGCGCACTCCCGGATCGCGTCGGTGTGGGGGACTGCCGTCCCCGCAGTGGTGGTGGTGGCGAAGGACGCCGTTGGCTTCGTGCGCCAGCTGAACCGCAGTGGTGATGCGGGGCTCGACCAGGTCGCCGCCGTGACCGACGGGCCACTCGAGCCCGGGCACGTCGCCAGCGCTGACCGGGTCTACGTCAACCCCACCGTCTTCGCCGACCTCACCGAGGCCGGACGCAGAGCCGTCGTCACTCACGAGCTCACCCACGTCACGGTGCGGGCCACGACCACCCGTACCGTGCCGATGTGGCTGTCGGAGGGGTTCGCCGACCAGATGGGCTACGCGACCGTGGCCGTGTCGCCGCGGACGGTCGCCGCCCCGCTCCTGACGCAGGTGCGGGGCGGCCACGGCCCGACGCGGCTACCGGTCGACGCCGACTTCGACCCCTCGCACGCCGTCATCGGTCCCGTCTACAACGCCGCGTGGCTGGCGGTGGTGCGGATGGCCGCCCGGTACGGCGAGCCACGCGTCGTCGACCTCTACCGGGCGCTGGCCGGGGGGCTGCCGGTCGACGCCACCACGACGCCACAGCCGGCTGCGACGACGGCGTTCCCTCTCATCCTGGGAGTGAGCGAGGCGGCGTTCACCACCGACTGGCTCGCCTACCTGAAGGGGCTGGCAGGGTGACCGAGCCCGCGCCAGGACACCTTCGCGACACCGTCGTCATCTCAAGTGGGCGCGGGCGCCCGGCCTCGATCTGACGGCTCCGGGGAGGTCAGTCCGACCTCGCGGCGCGGTAGAGGCCCTCGACCTCGTCGTCGAAGTCGCGCATGACGATGTTGCGCCTGAGCTTGAGCGAGGGCGTCAGGTGTCCGCTGTCCTCGGTGAAGTCGCCGGGGATGATGACGTACTTGCGGATCGACTCGGCCTTGCTCACCGCCTTGTTGGCCTGCGCCACGGCGCCGTCGATCTCGGCCGCGACGTCGGCGTCGTGCCGGGCGGCGTCCATGGTCAGGCCCGGCTTGCCATGGTTCTTCGCCCAGGCCGGGAGCATCTCCTCGTCGAGGGTGACGAGGGCGGCGATGAAGGGCTTGCCGTCGCCGACGACCATGCACTGAGAGATCAGGGGGTGGGCGCGCAGACGGTCCTCGAGCGCTGCGGGGGCGACGTTCTTGCCGCCGGCGGTGACGATGATCTCCTTCTTGCGGCCGGTGATGCGCAGGAAGCCGTCGTCGTCGAGCTCACCGAGGTCGCCGGTGTGGAACCACCCGTCCCGCATCACCTCCGCCGTGGCCCTCGGGTTGTCGTGGTAGCGGGTGAAGACGTTGATGCCCTTGATGAGGACCTCGCCGTCCTCACCGATGCGGACGCCGACTCCGGGCAGCGGCTGGCCGACCGTGCCGATCTTGACCCGGTCCGGCGTGTTGACCGTCGCGGGGGCCGTGGTCTCGGTGAGGCCGTAGCCCTCGAGGACGGTGATCCCGACGCCGCGGAAGAAGTGCCCCAACCGGGTGCCGAGCGGGGCGCCACCCGACACGGCGTACTGCACCTGACCGCCGAGGGCCGCCCGGAGCCTGCGGTAGACGAGGGCGTCGAAGACGGTGTGGGTGGCGCGCAGGAGCAGCGACGGCCCGCCGGTGTCCTGCGCCTTGCTCCAGGCGATGGCGGTGTCGGCAGCCTTCGCGAAGATGGCGCCCTTGCCGTCGCCGGTCGCGTGCTGCTCGGCGGAGTTGTAGACCTTCTCGAAGACGCGGGGCACCGCGAGGATGAAGGTCGGGCGGAAGGTCGCGAGGTCCGGTAGCAGGGTCTTGATGTCGGCGGAGTGCCCCATCCGGACAGCTGCTTCCACGCAGAGCACCTGGACGAACCGCGCGAAGACGTGGGCCAGCGGGAGGAAGAGCAGGGTGGACGCGCCCTCGGAGTCGACGACCTCACCGAGCCGTCCGACGGCGTTCTCGGCGAGGTCCTTGAAGTTGCCGTGGGTCAGCTCGCAGCCCTTGGGGCGCCCGGTCGTGCCCGAGGTGTAGATGACGGTGGCCAGCGAGGTGCGGTCGGTGCTGCCCCGACGTGCCTCGAGCCCGTCGGGAGAGACCGACTTCCCCTGAGCGCCCAGCGCTGCGACCGCGCCGTCGTCCAGGAGCCACACCCGCTCGAGAGCGGGTACCTGTCCTCGCACCCCCGCGACGGCCTCGGCGTGGGCGGGCGTCTCGACCACGACACCTCTGGCCCCGGAGTCCTGCAGGATCCACGCGACCTGGTCGGGGGACGAGGTCTCGTAGATCGGCACGGTCACTGCCCCAGCGCTCCAGAGCGCATAGTCCACCAGGGTCCACTCGTAGCGGGTGCGCGACATCAGGCCGACCCGGTCGCCCACCGCGATCCCGGACGCGATGAACCCCCGCGCCAGCGCATCGACGTCGCGCTTGAACTGCGCGGCCGTGACGTCGGCCCAGCCCGCTCCGGCCCGGCGCGCGAAGACCACCTTCTGCGGCTGCTCGACGGCGTTGCGCACGACGGTCAGCGCGAGGTTGCCCTCGATGGTGGGGGGAACGAGCGGGGCGACGACGTTGTCCTGCACGGTCGGTGCTTCTCCTGGGGGCGGCGGCGGGGGGTGCTTCGGCACTGTACTCGCCGGTAGCGGGTGCGACCCCCGTACGGCGAGTGCGAGGTCACGCACGAGGTCGCCCGCGCCGACGGGTAACCTTCGGCCATGGCCAGTCGCACCGAGTCCTCGATCCACATCGAGGCCACCCCGGGCCGGGTGCTCGACGTCATCGCGGACTTTCCCGCCTATCCGTCCTGGGCCACCGACGTCAAGAAGGTGAGCGTGCTCTCCGAGGAGGGCGACGGGTGGGCCGACCGCGTCGAGTTCGTCCTGGACGCCGGCGTGATCAAGGACACCTACGTCCTCGACTACGCCTGGGAGGTCGGGGAGGACGGCACCGGCGTCGTCTCGTGGCAGCTGGTCAAGGCGACGGTGCTGAGGGCGATGAACGGCAGCTACACCCTCGCCGCGCAGACGAAGGGGGCGAAGGAGGGGGGCACGCTGGTCACCTACCGCCTCGCCGTCGACCTGAATATCCCGATGCTCGGCCTGCTCAAGCGCAAGGCCGAGAAGGTCATCGTCGAGACCGCGCTCAAGGAGCTCAAGAAGCACGTCGAGGGCTGACGACCCGTGCGCATCCTCCTGTTCACCGGCAAGGGTGGCGTCGGGAAGACGACGACGGCAGCCTCGACCGCCGTGGCCGCCGCCCGCCACGGCATCCGGACCCTCGTGATGTCGACCGACGCGGCCCACTCCCTGGGCGACGCGCTCGGGACGACGCTCGGGTCCCTGGAGTCGGCCGGGCGACCGGTCAGCATCGAGCCCGGTCTCGATGCCCTGCAGGTCAGCACCCCGCACGCCGTCGACACCTCGTGGAGGGTGGTCCAGGACTACCTCCTGCAGCTGCTCAGCACGGTCGGTGTCGACCCCGTCGTGGCCGAGGAGCTCACCTCGCTGCCCGGGGCCGAGGAGGTGGCCGCCCTGCTCGAGCTGCGGGAGCGCGCCGAGTCGGGACTGTGGGACCTCATCGTCGTCGACTGCGCGCCGACCGCCGAGACGCTGCGTCTGCTCGCCCTGCCCGAGGCCCTCGCCTGGCACCTCGAGCGGCTCCTGCCTGCCCAGCGGGGGTTCCTGCGCTCGCTGCGTCCCGCGGCCGCCGCGGCCTCCGGGGTCCCCCTGCCCGGCCTCGAGGTCGTCGAGACCGTGCGTGGCTGGCTCACCCGGATGCGCGAGGTGCAGCGTCTGCTCACCGGTGAGCAGGCCTCGGTGCGCCTCGTGCTCACCCCCGAGCGCGTGGTCATCGCCGAGTCGCGACGCACCTGGACCTCGCTCAGTCTCTACGGTTTCGTCGTCGACCAGGTGGTGGTCAACCGGGTGATCCCCGACGCCGCGGCCGACGGTGGTGGCCGGCCCGACCCCTGGCGGGCGGCGTGGAACGCCGCCCAACGCGACGGTCTGGCGCAGGTGGCGGAGTCCTTCGCCGGGGTGCCGCTCACGACGACGCCGTACCTCGCGCAGGAGCCGGTCGGTGCCGACGCGCTCGCTGTCCTCGCGTCCGCCCGCGTCGGCGACGACCCGGCCGCCCTGCTCGAACCGGTCACCCGGCGCGGGATGGTCGTGCGCCGCGTCGGCGAGGACTTCGTGCTCTCGCTGCCCCTCCCGCTCGTCGAGGCCGGCGAGGTGGACCTCAAGCGCCGGGACAGCGAGCTGCTCGTCTCCGTCGCCGGTCACCGGCGGGTGCTGACGCTGCCCTCGGCGCTCACCCGGTGCCTGGTGCGCAGTGCGGCCGTCAAGGACGGCACCCTGCGGGTGCGCTTCACCCCGGATGCGCGGGTCTGGCCGGTCGCTGCCGGGGCACGGGTCGGTCGTGGCTGACCGCGAGGAGCCGGGGAGGGGACCGTTGGGGTCGGTCGCCGAGGAGACGGCGCGCCTGCTCGACGCCCTCCTGGGGGCGGAGCCCCAGCGCCGACCCGACCCGCCCCCCTCCTCCGCGTGCCCTACCTGCGGTGCTCCCGCGGGTGGAGCGGCTACGGAGCCGTCGCCACCCCCGCCGCCGAGCACCTGCCACCTCTGCCCGGTGTGCCAGCTGCTCCAGGTCGCGCGAGCCGTGCGACCCGACACCGTCGACCGTCTCGCCGACCTGGCGGGCGCCCTCACCGACATGCTGCGTGATGTCGCCGCCGCCCGCCGGTCCGAGCCCTCCACGCCGGGTGCACCGGCCGGCTCGGGACAGGCAGGGGCGCACGGGTCGGCTCACCCGTCCCACGCGGCCGACGTCGAGGACATCGTCGTCGGCACCGGTGACGACCCCGACGACGCCCTCGACCTGGACGGCGCCCACGACCCCTGCCCCGAGGAGAGCCGACCATGACCTCGATCGCCCCGCTGCCGGACCTGGCCATCGGGATCGACATCGGCGGCACCAAGGTGGCCGGTGGGGCGGTGTCGCGCGACGGCACGGTGCTGGCCCGGGCTCGTCGTGACACCCCCCACCGCTCGATGTCGCCCGACGTCGTCGAGGACACCATCGTGGCCGTGGTCGAGGAGCTGTTCAAGGACGTCGGGCGAGATCGCGTGGTCGCCGTGGGCATCGGTGCAGCCGGGTTCGTCGCAGCCGACCGCAAGACCGTCGTCTTCGCCCCACACCTCTCGTGGCGGCACGAGCCCCTCGAGGACAACCTCAAGCGGCGCGTCCACGTGCCCATCACCGTCGACAACGACGCCAACGCGGCGGCGTGGGCCGAGTGGAAGTTCGGTGCGGCACAGGGTGAGTCGCACCTGATGATCGTCAACCTCGGCACCGGAATCGGTGGCGGCATCGTCATCGACGGCCGGGTGCAGCGCGGCCGCTACGGCATCGCCGGCGAGTTCGGCCACATGCAGGTGGTGCCCAACGGCATCCGGTGCGAGTGCGGCAACCGCGGGTGCTGGGAGCAGTACGCCAGCGGCAACGCCCTGGTGCGCGAGGCCCGCGGTCTCATTGCTGCCCGGTCGCCCGTCGTCAACGACCTGCTGGCGTCGGTCGGCGGTGACGGGGGGGCCCTCACCGGGCCGCTCATCACGGCAGCGGCCCAGGCCGGCGACCCCACTGCCATCGAGCTGCTCGCTGACATCGGTCACTGGCTCGGCGTCGGCATCGCCAACCTCGCCGCCGCCTTCGACCCGGGCACCTTCGTCATCGGTGGTGGCGTCAGCGCTGCCGGTGCGCTGCTGCTCGACCCCGCTCGTGACACCTTTCGGCGGCAGCTGACCGGCCGCGGCTACCGCCCGGAGGCACGCATCGTCGCGGCCCAGCTCGGCAACGAGGCCGGCCTGATCGGCGCCGCCGACCTCTCTCGCCTCGACGCCGCGGGCGACGAGCTGCCGTGAGCGACGGGGGCAGAGCGCGCCCGACGCTCCGCGTGGCGTCCTACAACACCCGCGACCTCCTCGACGACGCCGCCGCCGCTGCCCGGGTGGTGCGGGCGCTCGATCCCGACGTGCTGTGCCTGCAGGAGGTGCCGCGCCGACTGCTCGCGGCACGGCGGGTAGCGCGCTTCGCCGACGCCTGTGGCCTGCGCTGGGCAGGGGGGCACCGGGGGAGCGGTGGGGTGACGATCTTCACCTCCGACCGGCTCGAGGTGCGCTCGAGCGCGCACCACCGGCTCCCCGTGCGGCTCGGTGTGCGCCGACGGGGATATGCCGTGACGGTCCTCGCGCCCCCCGGTCGCCCCTGGCTCACGGTCGCCTCGGTCCACCTCGGTCTCGTTGCCGCACAACGGGTCGAGCACGTGAGGCAGCTGCTCACCCAGCTCGGGGCCGACGTGGCGCCGACGCGCACGGTCGTCGCGGGTGACCTCAACGAGGAGCCGGGCTCGGCGGCCTACGCACTGCTCGCCCGCCATCTCGTCGCGGTCAGCAGCGAGGCCCTGACCTTCCCGACGAGCAACCCTGACAAGGCCCTCGACGTCGTCTTCGCGTCGCCCGACCTCGTCGTCCGTCAGGGGTCCCCTGTGGCCCTCGACGAGACCGACGTGCGGGCGGCCACCGATCACCGCCCGGTGTGGGTCGAGGTCGAGGCGTGACACCGACCCAGCTGCGGGCCTTCGCCACCGTGGTGCACTCCGGGTCGGTGAAGGCTGCGGCCCAGGTGCTCGAGGTGAGCGAGGCAGCGGTCTCGCTGCACGTGGCCCAGCTGCGGAAGGAGCTGGGCGACGCGCTCTTCACGCGGGCCTCGACCGGGCTGGCCTTCACCCCGGGGGGCCTGCGGCTGGCCAGCCGGGCCGTCGAGATCCTCGGGCTGCAGGACCGCACCGTGCGCGAGGTGGGGCAGGCCGGACACGGACAGCGCCTGCTGCGGGTGGCGGCCACCAGCCTCTTCGCCGAGCACGCAGCACCCGGTCTGCTCGGGTTGTTCTCCAACAGGGCCAAGGACCTCGAGCTCGAGCTGAGCGTGCACGACAGCTCGGCGTTGCCGGCGTTGCTCGCGTCGCGGGCCGTCGACGTCGGCATCGGCCCGCACCCGGCCGTGCTGCCGCCTGACTTCGTCGCCACGACCTTCCTCAAGTACGAGATCGTCACGGTCACCGGGCCGGGCCACGTGCTGGCCGGCCGGAGCCCCCAGCTCGCCCAGCTGCGCTCTCTCACCTGGCTGCTCGGCCCCGCCGCGGCCGGTGCGGACGGCGTGGTCCCCGACCTGCTGCGGCGGGTCGGGGTGCCGGAGGCGCAGCAGCGGATCTTCCAGAGCGACGCGCAGGCCACGGAGGAGATCCGCCGCACCGACGGGGTCGGGCTGGCCCTCGGTTTCGCCGTGGCGGGCGACCTCGCCAACGGTCGGCTGGTCGCCCTGGGTGGTCCGGGCCTGCGGGCTGCGGGCCGGTGGTCGGCCCTGGCCCTCCCGCCGCACAGCCAGCTGCCGGCCGCAGCCGAGCTGCTGCGGTTCATCACCACGCCGCGCGCCACCCAGGCCATGCTGCGTGGCGCAGGGTCGGCCCCGGGCCGCTTCCGCCCGTCGGTCCACGTGACGCTCTGGAACTAGCCACCTGCGAGCGACGAGCAGTCAGGGGGCGACGACGGCCTCGACCACGGCCTGCAGCGCCGTGAGGGTGTCGCCGGGCAGGAAGGCGTCGCACCAGGGCAGGGCTGCGGCCATCGACCCGACGAGCGGCTCGAAGCCGGGAGCGGCGGCTCGGGGGTTGACCCACACGACCCGGTGGGCCCGGCGGTGCACCCGGCGCATCACCTCGGCTAGGGCCTGCGGTTCGTCCGCGTCGCAACCGTCCGAGGCGATCACGACGATCCCGCCCCGCAGGGCGTGCCCGTGCCGCGAGCGCAGGAGGGCCCGCAGGCTCGACGCCAGGTGCGTTCCGCCGTAACGGTCCTCGGCCAGTCGCGTCGCCCCGGCGACTGCCTCCTCCGCCGACCGGTGCCGCAGCGCGGCGGTCACTCGGGTCAGCCCGGTCGAGAAGACGAAGGCCTCGGCGCGTCCGCCGAGGGCCAGGGCACGCAGCAGGTGCAGATAGGCGGTCGTGTAGGGCTGCATCGACTGGCTGACATCGGCGATGACGACGACGGGCCGCGGTCGGCGCACCACCCGTGTCCGCACGAGGGTGACCGGCTCCCAACCGGTGCGACGAGATCGGGCGATCGTCTCGCGCAGGGCGACCCGGTCACCGTGGGGGTGCGGACGACGACGACGGGACACCCGGGTCGGCCAGCGCGGCAGGACGCCCTCGAGCCAGGAGCCGACGAGGGCGAGCTGGGCCTCGTCGAGGTCGTCGAAGGGGATGTCGTGCAGGCCCGCGATGGCGCTGGGCAGGCGCTCGGGGACAACGGGTCCGTCGGGGGAGTCGTCGGCCGGGGAGACCGCGGGCGGCAGGGTGTGCCACGGGAGGCCCTCCCCGTCGACCGCGGGACCGGCTGCGCCGTCTACCCCGGCCAGGAGGTCGGACGGCGATCCCGTGCTGGCGGGGGCACCTCGCTGCCCCTCGAGGGGCAGAGCGGCGTCGCGGAAGACCGCGTCGAACACGGAGTCGAAGGTCTCGAGGTCGTCGTGGCGACCGACGAGGGTGATCCGGGCCGTCCAGTAGAGGGTGCGGACATCGCGAGGCGGCGAGGCCTCAAGGGCTCGGGAGAACGTGGCCATGGCGCTGATGCTGAGGGGAAGGCCCCTGCGGCGCAACGTCGCTCCGAGACCAGCCACGAACGCGGCGCGGTCGACCGGGCGCAGCAGGTGGCCCGCGGCGGTCACGTCATTGGCCTCATCGCCAGGCGCCGTCGGCCAGAGCGGCCGTGACGAGGTCGCGGTCGTCGGGGGTCTTGGCCAGCGCGCCGAGGGTCAGGCCGACCGCCCCGGCCAGGTCGTCGCGCACGAGCTCGGAGACCCCGAGCACCGACAGGGCGGCGACCCAGTTGACCGCCTCCGAGATGCCGGGGGCCTTGTCGACCTCGAGGGTGCGCACGTGCCCGACGAACGCCGCCGCCGAGGCGATGAGCGACGCGGACGCGGACGGGACCGTGCGCCTGAGGATCTCGACGACGCGCTCCGCAGCGGGGTACTCCAGCCAGTGGTAGAGGCAGCGCCGGCGCAGTGCGTCGTGCAGGTCGCGGCTGCGGTTGGAGGTGAGGACGACCACGGGTGGTCGGGCCGCGCGGAAGGTGCCGATCTCGGGCACCGTCACCGACGCCTCCCCGAGGAACTCCAGCAGGAGCGCGTCGAACTGGTCGTCGGCCCGGTCGACCTCGTCGATGAGCAGCACCGGCGGGCGGGGGCCGTCGTACCGCACGCAGCGCAGGATGGGGCGTTCCTGGAGGAACTCCTCACCGAAGAGGTCGGCCTCGGCCAGCCGCTCGTGGTGCGCCTCGGAGAGGCGGATCGCCATCAGCTGGCGCTGGTGGTTCCAGTCGTAGAGCGCCTCGGCCGCCGTGAGGCCCTCGTAGCACTGCAGCCGCACGAGCGGGGCGTCCAGGGCGCGGGCCAGCACCTGGGCGGCGGCCGTCTTGCCCACCCCGGGCTCGCCCTCGAGCAGCAGGGGCAGCCCGAGCTCGAGCGCGAGGAAGACTGCCGTCGACAGCCCCTCGTCGGCCAGGTAGTCCTGGGCGTCGAGGCGGGCGCGGACGTCTGCCGCGTCGCGGACCGAGCCGGGGGGCGTCACGACAGGTGGGACGTGACGAAGGTGTCACGGCAGCCCGGATGGCAGAACCACTGCGTCACGCCGTCGGTGACCGCGTACGGCGTGTCGGGGGCGACGGTCACGGTCATGCCACAGACCGGGTCGACGGCGGTCGAGGGCCGCGCGGCTACCGCTGCTCGGGGAGCGACGAGGCCGTCGACGCGGATGGCGCGCACGACCGCGGCGACGACCGACAAGGCGATCTCGGGGGCGGTGCGGGCCCCGATCTCGACACCGGCGTGGGGGTGGACCCGAGCCAGCTCCTCGTCCGTGAGGTCGAGCTGGGCGAGCAGGGCCCGACCCCGGGTGCGGCTGCACACGAGGGCGACGAAACCGATCCCGGCGTCGAGGGCGGCCCGCACCTCGTCTGCCTCGAGCCCGTCGTGGCTCGAGACGACCTGTGCCGTGGCGCCTCCCACGTCGGTCCCGGGAGACGCCCGGTCGACGGCGAGCCCGACCGCCGCCGCCAGCACGGCCACCGCCTCGGCCACCGGCGAGGACCCGACGAGGTGCAGGCGCGCCGGGGGCAGCTGGGGCTCGAGGTAGATCTCGAGGGCCCCGCCGGAGAGGCAGGGGTTGACGACGACGCTGGCCCCGGGGGCCGTCGGGAAGTCGGCCGCGCCGTCGGGCAGCACCCGCAGCAGCATCCCTTCGCCCGAGGCCAGGACGTCGAGTGCTGCCGTGCGGACCGAGCCCGTGGCGCAGAGACCACCGACGAAGCCCTCCACCGAGCCGTCGGCCAGCACGATGGCCCGGTCGCCCGCGTGGGCCGAGGTGGGGTCCTGTGCTCGCACGACGGTGGCCCGCACGAAGGGGATGCGCTCCCGGGTGAGCTGGTCGATGCGGTCGCTGATGGCGGCGGTCACGGGGGTGGGGTCTCCTAGATCGGTGGGGTGGCCTGGCCGCGCATGGCGTCCCACACCCGCGAGGGAGTGAGCGGCATGTCGGCGTGCCTCACGCCGTACGGCTTGAGGGCGTCGATGACGGCGTTGACGATCGCCGGCGGTGACCCCACGGTGGCCGACTCGCCCACACCCTTGGCGCCGATCGGGTGGTGCGGCGAGGGGGTCACCGTGTGCCCCGTCTCCCAGTGCGGCACCTCGAGGGCGGTGGGGATGAGGTAGTCCATGAACGACCCGCTGAGGCAGGTGCCGTTCTCGTCGAAGGAGATCATCTCCATGAGAGCCATCCCCACGCCGTCGGTGAGCCCGCCGTGCACCTGCCCCTCGATGATCATCGGGTTGATCCGGGTGCCGCAGTCGTCGACGGCCACGAAGCGCCTGACCTTCACCTGCGCGGTGCCAGGGTCGATGTCGACGACGCAGAGGTAGGCGCCGAAGGGATAGGTGAGGTTCTCGGGGTTGTAGCAGATCTGGGCCTCCAGGCCGCCCTCGATGCCCTCCGGTAGGTCGAAGGCACCGTGGGCGCGCATGGCGATGTCCTGGATCGTCACCGACCGGCCCGGGTCACCCTTGACGTGGAACGAGCCCTTCTGCCAGTCGAGGTCGGCGACCGACACCTCGAGCATCCCCGAGGCGATGATCCGCGCCTTGTCGCGGACCTTGCGAGCGACGAGGGCGGCTGCGGCCCCGGACACGGGGGTCGACCGGCTGCCGTAGGTGCCGAGGCCGAACGGCGTGTTGTCGGTGTCGCCGTGCACCACGTCGATGTCCTCGGGCGGGATGCCGATCTCCTCGGCGATGATCTGGGCGAAGGTCGTCTCGTGGCCCTGGCCCTGGCTCTGCACCGACAGGCGGACGACGGCCTTGCCCGTGGGGTGCACCCGCAGCTCGCACCCGTCAGCCATACCGAGGCCCAGGATGTCCATGTCCTTGCGCGGGCCCGCTCCGACGGCCTCGGTGAAGAACGACAGACCGATCCCCATCAGCTCACCCCGCTCGCGCTTCTGCGCCTGCTCGCGCCGCAGCTCGTCGTAGCCGGCGATCTCGAGGGTGAGGTCGAGCGCCCGCTCGTACTCCCCGGAGTCGTAGACCCAGCCGGTCTTGCTCGTGTAGGGGAACTGCTCGGGCTGGATCAGGTTGCGCCGGCGCAGCGCCACCGGGTCCATCTTGAGGTCGTAGGCCAGGCAGTCGACGAGCCGTTCGACGAGGTAGACCGCCTCGGTGATGCGGAACGAGCAGGCGTATGCGACGCCCCCCGGTGCCTTGTTGGTGTAGACGGCCGTCATGTGGGCGTAGGCGGCCTCGATGTCGTAGCTGCCGGTGAACACGCCGAAGAAGCCGGCGGGGTACTTCACGGGGGAGGCCACACCGTTGAACGCACCGTGGTCGGCGAGCACGTGGGTGCGGATCGCGAGGATCTTGCCCTCCTTCGTGGCCGCGATCTCCCCTCGCATGATGTAGTCGCGCGCGAAACCGGTGCTGACGAGGTTCTCGCTGCGGTCCTCCATCCACTTGACCGGCTTCCCGGTGAGCAGTGACCCCACGATGGAGCAGACGTAGCCGGGGTAG
Source organism: Actinomycetota bacterium (assembly GCA_030853445.1). GTDB lineage: Bacteria > Actinomycetota > Actinomycetes > Actinomycetales > Dermatophilaceae > Lapillicoccus. Next base: position 16,108 of record JALYVC010000194.1, read on the forward strand.
ATCGGCACCTTGTTGCCGAAACCGCCGCCGATGTCGGGTGAGATCACCCGGATCTTGTGCTCCGGGATGCCGGCCACGATCGCGTAGAGGGTGCGGTGGGCGTGCGGGGCCTGGGTCGTCGACCACAGGGTGAGCTTGCCGCTCACCCGGTCGAGGTCGGCGACTGCACCGCAGGTCTCCATGGGTGCGGGGTGCACGCGGGGGTAGACCATGTCCTGGCTGACCACGACGTCGGCGGCCGCGAAGACGGCCTCGGTTGCGTCCTTGTCACCCGTCTCCCAGTCGAAACAGTGGTTGTCGGTCTTGCCCTCGAGGTCGTCGCGGATCACCGGGGCCTCGGGCGCGAGGGCTTTGCGCACGTCGACCACGACGGGTAGCGGCTCGTAGTCGACGTCGATCAGCTCGAGGGCGTCGCGGGCGGAGTAGCGGTCCTCGGCGACGACGAACGCCACCTCCTGCCCCTGGAAGCGCACCTTGTCGGTGGCGAGCACGGCCTGCACGTCGCCCGACAGGGTCGGCATCCACGCCAGCCCCTTCGCGGCGAGCATCGCGCCCGTGACCACGAGCCGCACCTTGGGGTGCGCCTCGGCGGCGCTGGTGTCGATGGAGACGATGCGGGCGTGGGCCAGCGGCGCGCGCAGGATGGCCAGGTGCAGCATGCCGGGCAGCTGCACGTCGTCGCAGTACTGCCCGAGACCGCGGATGAACCGGGGGTCCTCCTTGCGCAGCATCCGGCCGTAGCCGACGGGGTGGTGGTCGTTGTCGGCGTGGTCGAGGTCCTCGCGGGCCTCCCCGGCGCCGTCGGAGGCGGGTCGTTCCTCGGTGACGGTCACGACGCACTCCCCACGGTCTCGGCCCCGGCAGCCAGCCCCATGAGCCCTGCGGCCTCGCGCTCCTTGGCCGCCGCCCACTGCACCGAGCGGACGATCGAGGTGTAGCCCGTGCACCGGCAGATCTGACCCGAGATCGCCTCCCGGATGGTCTGCTCGCTCGGGTCGGGGTCGCGGTCGAGCAGGGCCCGACAGGTCATCAGCATGCCCGGTGTGCAGAAGCCGCACTGCAGCCCGTGGCACTGCATGAAGCCCTCCTGGACCGGGTCGAGCACGCCGTCCTGCTCGAGGCCCTCGACGGTGCGCACCTCGTGCCCACCGGCCATTGCCGCGAGCACCGTGCAGGTCTTCACCGGCTCGCCGTCGAGCCAGGCCACGCAGGTGCCGCAGTTGCTGGTGTCGCAGCCCCAGTGGGTGCCGGTGAGCCGCAGCTCGTCGCGCAGGAAGTGCACGAGGAGCATGCGCCCCTCGATCTCCCGCGTGACCTGCTCGCCGTTGACCGTCATCGAGACCTGCATGGTCACTCGCTCCTGTCGAAGTTGCCGTCGGGGGTCCTGCCCGCGGCGCCGGCCCGGATCCGCTCCACGGCGCGCCGCAGCGTGCGACGGGTGAGCTCGTCGGCGAGGTGGCGCTTGTAGTCGGCCGTGCCGCGGCCGTCGGTGGTGGGTGAGCAGATCTGGGCAGCGAGGGCGCCCGCTCGCGCATACAGCTCCTCGGACGGCGCGTTGCCGCGCAGCGCCTCGGAGATCGCGGGGATGCCGGTGGTGTTCGGTCCCACGGCGGCCAGGCCCACCCGGGCGTCGGAGATGACGTCTGCGTCCATCCAGACCGCACTGCCGACCGACGTGACCGCCCAGTCGCCGGCTCGCCGCTCGACCTTGGCGTACGCACTCGAACCGCCGGGGCGCAGGGGGATCCTGATCTCGGTGAGCATCTCGTCGTGTCCGACGGCCGTCTCGTAGGGGCCGCGGTGGAAGTCCTCCATCGTCACCACCCGCTCGCCGCTTGACCCCCGGATGACGCAGGAGGCGTCGAGGGTCGTGCAGACGGCGGAGAGGTCCTCGGAGGGGTCGGCCTGGCAGAGGGAGCCGCCGATGGTCCCGCGGTTGCGCACCACGGGGTCGGCGATGACGCTCTCGGCATCGGCGAAGATCGGTAGGAGGGCGGTCAGCTGCGCCGACTCCAGCAGCTCGCGGTGGCGCGTCATCGCCCCGATGCGGATCTCGTCGGCGCCGATGCGCACGTAGCCGAGCTCGGCGTGCAGGTCGTTGATGTCGATGAGGTACTCGAGGTCGGTGAGCCGCAGCTTCATCATCGGAATGAGGCTGTGGCCCCCCGCAACGAGCCGGGCCTCCTCGCCCAGCCTCTCGAGCAGGCCGATCGCATGATCGACGCTGGTGGCTCGTTCGTATTCGAACGGTGCTGGGACCTGCATGCAAAGCCCTCCTCGACGACGGTGTCGAGGTCACTCTCACCGTCGCCCCGAGCCGCGTCAATACCCGGCTAAGCGAACCCTTGAATAGGGCATCCGGGCAGGTCGTCAGGGACCTGCGAGCCGGAGTCCGTCCGCGGGGGCGTGACCCGACGCGTCAGAGCCTGACGCCGTCGTCGTCCTCGTCGCGGTGAAGGGGCTGCCGCAGCACGAGGAGCACGAAGCCGGCCACCGTCATACCGATGCCGCACACCATCCACCATCCGTTGCCGTCCCGGTTGAAGAGGATGAGGTAGACGAAGAGCAGCGGCCCACCGATCAGGCCAACCATCATGAGCCAGAAGTGCTTGTCGTCGGCCGAGGGCAGCGGTGCCGGCGGCGGGGGCACGAAGTGCTCCTCGGGCTCGGGGTCGGGCACGTGCTGGCGCCACGACAGGCCGGAGGCGCGACCCGGTGTCATCGCAGGCCCCGGTGTCATCGGAGGCATCGGCGGTGGGGGGTTGACGGGCGACCGGGGTGGGGGCTCGTCGGCGACCTCGAGGGACTGGTCGGGCACGGAGGTCTCGGCGCCCTCGACCGCACGCGTCGCGGCTGAGCCGTCAGTGGACGCCTCGGTGACGTTGGTCCCGTCGGGCGCTCCGGCCGCGTCGGAGTCGGGGCCCCGAGGGTCCCCGAAGGGGTCGAGCCCGAGGGCGTCCTCGTGCCAGTGGGCCATGATCGCGGCGAACTGCTCGTCGACGTCCTTGTCAGGCACCGGTCAACCCTCCTGCGCGCTCAGACGCTCGACGAACCGCACCGACTCGGCGTTGATGAGCGGAGCGTCGTTGTCGAGGGTCGCGACGTGGTAGGAGTCCTCGAGCCAGACCTCCTGCACGTCGGTGCTCGAGATGCGCGAGAGGAACCACGACGAGCTGAGCAGCGGCACGACGTGGTCGACCCGTGAGTGCATCAGCAGCACGGGCTGGGTCACCTCGGGCAGGTCGCGCGAGACCTCGGACCACGCCTGGGTCTGCGAGTACATCGCGTGCAGCGGGTTGCGGTCGTAGCCGATCTCACGCTCGCCACCGACCATCTTGATGTCGTTCGTGACGCCCGTGAGCGAGGGCACCAGGTGCCGCAGCACCGGCAGGAGCGGGAGCGCCCTGTTGTCGTGCTTGAAGACCGGGTTGACCAGCAGCAGCCCGCTCACCCGGGGCCCGTGCTCGATGGCGAGCTTGGTGGCGAGCAGGCCACCCATCGACAGGCCCGCCACGAAGACCTGGCGACACGTCTCGTGCAGCTCTCGGAACTCGCTGTCGAGCGCGGCATACCAGTCGGGCCAGCGCGTGGCGGCGAGCTCCTTCCACGTCGTGCCGTGACCGGGGAGCAGAGGCAGCCGCACGGTGTAGCCGGCGTCGGCGAGGTGCTGGGCCCAGGGCCGCACCCCCTGGGGCGTGCCGGTGTACCCGTGGCTGACGACCACACCGATGTCGTTGCCGTCGTGGCGGAACGGCTCGGCGCCGGGCATCACGGACACAGGAGAGCCTTCCCGGGGAATCGTCGCTAGGGAGCGTGAGGCGGCGGTGCGCCCCACAGGACACATGGTCGCACGAGCTGCTGGGCGCCCGGTAGTGCCCCGTGGTGCCGTAGAGTGCGCGTCGTCCCAACTGGTGTGACGGAGGACCTGCGGTGTTCTACTGGGTGCTGAAGAGGATTCTCCTCGGGCCGATCCTGAGGGTCCTGTTCCGGCCGTGGGTCGAGGGCGCCGAGCACATCCCCGAGTCCGGCCCGGCCATCTTCGCCAGCAACCACCTGTCCTTCTCGGACTCGATCTTCCTCCCGCTGAGCGTGCCGCGGAGGATGACCTTCCTGGCGAAGTCCGACTACTTCACCGGCAGCGGCGTCAAGGGGTGGCTGACGGCGAGGTTCTTCCGCGGGGTCGGCCAGGTGCCGGTGGACCGCTCCGGCGGCTCGGCCAGCGAGGCCGCCCTGCGCTCGGGGCTGAAGGTCCTGCGCCGCGGTGACCTGCTCGGGATCTACCCCGAAGGCACCCGCTCGCCCGACGGGCGGCTCTACCGGGGTCGCACCGGCATCGCGCGGATGGCCCTCGAGAGCGGCGCGCCGGTCCTGCCCGTGGCGATGATCGGCACCGACAAGGCCCAGCCCACCGGCAAGATGGTGCCCAAGATCATGCGGATCGGGATCCGCATCGGGGCGCCTCTGGACTTCTCGCGCTACGAGGGGATGGAGAACGACCGCTTCGTGCTGCGCTCGATCACCGACGAGATCATGTACGAGCTGATGCTGCTGTCGGGGCAGGAGTACGTCGACGAGTACGCCACGTCGGCCAAGGACCGCCTGCTCAAGGCGGCGAGGATCAAGGCCCGCGAGCTGCAGGAGGCCGCCAAGCCGGGGTCTGCGGCCCGCGAGCTCGAGGAGGCGCTGGAGGCGTCTGAGGAGCAGCGGTCGGTGCCCGGGAAGGACCCACGGGGTGAGCGGGCCGACGGCCCTGCTGACTCCGCCGACGCCGTCGACTCGGGCGGCCCGGACGGTTCCGCCGGCCCGACGCAGCATCGCGCTGCCAGCTGACCTCAGTCGACGTCGACGCCCGACGCGGCCTCACGCAGCTTCTCCAGGACCCGGCCGTCGATGTGGCCCGGCATCAGCAGCATCTCGTAGTTCTCGACACCCGACCACGACGCGAGGGCGGCATCGACATCGGCCTGGGTGTGCCCCAGGGCGGCGAGCCGGGCAGTGACCTCGGCCCCCAGCTCGGGGTCGAGAGGCTGGAGGTCCTCGGGCTGGCCGAAGTAGAGGTCGTTGAGGTCGAGCAGCCGCACCAGCTCGGTGGGGGCCTGCGGGTGCTCGTCGACCCGTAGGTCGACCTCCGTGCCCGACTTGTCGTAGCCCGCGTGCGGGCGGGTGACGACGAGGGCCGCCGACTGCCGGCCCCGCGAGTCCCCACCGGCGGCGTCACCGGCGAGCAGGGCCGCCAGCAGCCGTCGTGGGAACGGCTGGCCGGCGGCCTCGAGGAAGGCGGTCTCCATGGCCGTGACGACCTGCTCCCCAACGAGGGTGTTGCCCTGGATGGCGTACCGGGTGGTCTCGCCGTCCTCCTCGAGCTCTCCCGCGACGCCTCCGGCCCAGTCGGTGCACCCCGGCCCGGTGAAGGTGGCCTGGCTGTCCGCCGCCACCACGCCCAGCTGGCGCTCGGCCCGACCCTCGTCGGCTCCGGTCACCCGCTCGACGGCCCCGGTGGCGCTGACGCCCAGCTCGAGCAGCCGGAGCACGTCGGCCCGGTAGGACACCTTGGCGTAGGCCTGCGTCGCGACGCCGCCGACCTCGAGGCGCACCTGGGGGACGACGGCCCCCACGGCGAGGAACTTGCTGGCGACGGCGACGCCGTAGGACGAGCCCTGGCGGGCCACGATGGAGAAGGTCATGCCCGGACCCTAGCCCTCGCACGGCCCCCTCTCGCGGGCGCTCCGTGGGGCCGGTCGCTCGGCCGCCCGACCGGCATACGGACCTGGCGGTGGCTGCTGCAACGGCGCTCCTAGACTTCACCTCGTGAACCAGCAGGACAGTGCGCTCTTCCGGACCGAGCTCGAGGAGGCGGGCCGCCGGCTCGTCGCGGCGCAGCAACCGCAGTGGCCCGACGCCGACGCCGTACGCGCCGCCGTTGACACCCTCGCGTCCTGCCCACCGCTGGTCTTCGCCGGCGAGTGCGACGTGCTGCGCGCCCGGATGGCCTCGGCGGCCCGCGGCGAGGCCTTCGTCCTGCAAGGTGGTGACTGCGCCGAGACCTTCATCGACGCGACGGCCGACAACATCCGCGACCGCATCAAGACGCTGCTGCAGATGGCCGCCGTCCTGACGTACGGCGCGTCGGTGCCGATCATCAAGGTCGGGCGCATGGCCGGGCAGTTCGCCAAGCCGCGCAGCTCCGGGAACGAGACCCGCGAGGGCGTCACCCTGCCGGCCTACCGCGGTGACATGGTCAACGACTTCGCGTTCACGCCGGCCGCGCGCCGCCCCGACCCCCAGCGGCTCGTGCAGGCCTACCACGCCGCCAGCTCGACGCTCAACCTCGTGCGCGCCTTCACGACCGGTGGCTTCGCTGACCTGCGGCACGTGCACGACTGGAACAAGGGGTTCGTCGCCAACGCCGCCAACTCCCGCTACGAGCGGCTCGCGCACGACATCGACAAGGCCATGCGTTTCATGGACGCGTGCGGTGCCGACTTCGAGAGGCTGCGCACGACGGAGTTCTTCTCCGCGCACGAGGCGCTGCTGCTCGACTACGAGCGGCCGATGACGCGCATCGACTCGCGCAGCGGGCTCGCCTACGACACCTCCGCGCACTTCGTGTGGGTGGGGGAGCGCACCCGCGACCTCGAGGGTGCCCACATCGACTTCGTCTCGCGCATCCACAACCCGATCGGCATCAAGGTCTCGGCCAAGGCCGACCCCAGCGACCTGCTGAAGGTCATCGACAAGGTCGACCCGCACCGCGAGCCCGGTCGGCTGACCCTCATCACCCGGATGGGCTGCCACACCGTGCGTGAGGCCCTACCGCCGATCGTCGAGGCGGTGACCGCCTCCGGCGCCGAGGTGACATGGATCTGCGACCCCATGCACGGCAACACCTTCGAGTCGGTGAGTGGCTACAAGACGCGCAACTTCGACGACGTGGTCGAGGAGGTGCGCGGCTTCTTCGACGTGCACCAGGCCCTCGGCACCGTGCCGGGTGGCATCCACGTCGAGCTGACGGGCAACGACGTCACCGAGTGCCTCGGTGGGGCCGAGAAGATCCTCGACGCCGACCTCGCCAACCGCTACGAGTCGGTGTGCGACCCGCGGCTGAACCACCAGCAGAGCCTCGAGCTCGCCTTCCTGGTCGCGGAGATGCTGGGGCGCGACTGACCTCGCTGTGAAAGGACGGGGGCATGCTCCTCGAGAACGTCGTCATCGACGCCACCGACCCGCCGCGGCTCGCTCGGTTCTGGCGCGGGCTGCTCGGGCTGGAAGCCCTCACCGACGAGCAGGACCTCACCGAGAGCCGGCTCAGCGTGCCGAGCGGGCCGGTGCTCGACCTCTGCCACCCGAGGGTCACCGACACCCTGGTGCTGGAGCCGAGGCTCCACCTCGACCTCGTCGGGCGCTCGGGGCAGCAGGAGGTCGTGGCGCGGGCCCTGGCCCTGGGGGCCAGCTATACCGATCCGAGCCGGGGGAGTGCGGCGCCGGGGGCGGCTCTGGCCGACTCTGAGGGGAACCCGTTCCACGTCGTCGCCGGCCCCGCGGGGCCCCGCGGCCCACGCGGGGTCGGCTGACCCGGCGGGCGGGCTGCGCGTGGTGGACGTGGCGGGTCTGCGGCTGGAGAGTGCCGACCCGGTCCGCGACACGCGGTTCTGGCGAGTGGCCACCGGGTGGGTGGATGACGAGCGGGCCGGATCCCTGGCTCTGCGTCATCCCAGTGGTCGCGGGCCCTCGCTCGAGCTGTGTCCCGAGCCACGGTCGAAGGCACCGGGGGACAAGAACCGCATGCACCTCGACGTGCGCCTCGAGACCTCGGACGCCCCCGCCGACGCCCTGGCCGAGCTGCTCGACCTCGGCGGCAGCGAGCTGACTCACGGGTGGGGACCACTGCCGTGGCGGGTGCTGCAGGACCCCTCGGGCAACGAGCTCTGCCTGCTCCCCGCGCCGTCCTGACGCACGAGGGCGGCGGCATACGCCGGGTTGGGTGAGGATGGCGGGGTGCCAGAGCTGCCCGAGGTCGAGTCCGCCCGCAAGGTCATCGAGAAGGCGGCGCTGGGGCGCACCATCGCCGACGTCGACGACACCGACACCTTCGAGTGCCGGCCGCACCACCCGGGCGAGATCCGGGAGGCCCTCGTCGGTCGTCAGCTGACCGCGGCTATGCGGCGCGGGAAGACCATGTGGTGCGAGACGTCGGGGGTGGGCGACGACGACGGGCCCGGGCCTCTGCTCGGCGTGCACCTCGGCATGAGTGGTCGCATCCTCGTGGCTGCGCCGGCCGATGCCGACGGTGACTCCTCGAGGAAGGACAGGGTGCAGGAGGGTGGGGACTACGTCGGCTCGCGGCCGCGGCGGGGACGCAAGCCGCCGAAGGAGGTGTGGTTCCGCTTCACGCTGTGGTTCGAGGACGGCGGCTCGATGCGGCTGCTCGACACCCGGCGCTTGGGCAGGGTGCGCCTCGAGCCCGACCTCGACGCCCTCGGGCCGGATGCGGCGCAGATCACCCGGGAGGAGTTCCGCGCGACGGTCGGCAGGGGGACCGCGCCGCTCAAGGCCCGGCTGCTCGACCAGGGGAAGATCGCCGGCATCGGCAACCTGCTCGCCGACGAGGTGCTGTGGCAGTCGCACCTGTCGCCCCTGCGTCCCTGCGGCGAGCTCAGCACCGCCGAGCTCGACAGCCTGCGCCGCCACCTGCGCGCATCGATCCGGACAGCCATCCGCAAGGGTGGGGTGCACACCGGCGAGATCGTGCGCCACCGTCGACGAGGCGAGCACTGCCCCCGCTGCGGCGCCGAGATGACCAGGGCCACCGTCGGCGGTCGCACGACGTGGTGGTGCCCGCAGGAGCAGCAGTAGCCAGCCGACCGGCATCCGGGCGAGCTGGGGGCCTCGGTCAGCTGTTCGCGGGGGAGCGCGATGGTGCCTGGGGCGTGGTGGTGGGTGGACGCCGCCGGCCGCCGGCCGCGAGCCCCTGCCATGCGCAGAGCGGACATCGATGCTAGGGCTCATCACGCCCCGGGCTCGTCCCCGCTGGCCCCCAACCGGCGTTTTACCCCGCTGCATACGGGGGTAGAACCTCGCCCCCGGGCGCGAGCTTCTACCCCGGTAGCTACCGGGGTAAAACGCCCCCGGGGCCAACGGGGTAAAACGCCGTCCCCCAGAGCGAGGAATCACCCCGTTCTCGGCGCTCACGGTGAGTCCGTACCCGTTGGGGAGCAGCCGCAGCACCGACCGGTGGGAAGATCGCGGCGACCACCGCCTTCGTGATGTATGCCTCCGGGACGACCGGTCACCCAAGGGCGTGCTGCTGTCGCACCGCGCCGTGGCGGTCGCGCTCGGCGCACTCGCCGGGGTGTGGGCCTGGGACGCTGATCACGTGCTCGCGCACGGGCTGCCCCTCTTCCACGCGCACGGGCTGGTGCTCGGCGTGCTGGGCCCGCTGCGCCTCGGCGGAGGGATGCACCACGTCTGGCGACCGACGCCGGCAGCGTATGCCGCAGCCGCCACCGAGGGCGCGACCCTGTTCTTCGGGGTGCCGACCGTCTGGTCGCGCGTCGCCCCGCCGCCACGTCCCGCTGCCGCCACGTCGCGCACCTCCTTCCAGTCGCCTTGTTGCTTCCCGATGTGCCCGTTCGCGGCCTGGTAACGACGCAGACGGGCTTCGTGAGCAACAAGCGGACGTTGGGGGGTGACGAGGAGGCACCCGGCATACGGACCGGGGGTGGGTCGGACGCCCTGCGTGGGTAGGTTGCGACGCGTGACCACCGCCGTACGCGCCGACCTGCTGTCCGACACCCTCACGCGCCCCACGGCGCCCATGCGCGAGGCCATGGCGCAGGCCGAGGTGGGTGACGACGTCTACGGTGAGGACCCCACCGTCAACGCGCTCGAGGACCGGGTCGCCGAGCTGCTCGGGCACGAGGCCGGCCTGTTCACCCCCACCGGCTCGATGGCCAACCAGCTGGGTCTGCGGCTGCACGTGCGGCCCGGCCAGGAGATGATCTGCGACTCGCTCGCCCACGTGGTGCGGGCCGAGCTGGGAGCGGCGGCCGTCTTCTCCGGCATCACCTCACGCACCTGGGTCGCGCCGCGGGGGCTGCTCGATGCTCAGCAGCCCATCGACCTCATGGTGACCGGCGCCGGTCCCTACCAGGTCGACACCTCGCTCGTCGTGCTGGAGAACACCCACAACTTCGGGGGCGGCACGGTGCAGCCACTGGAGCAGATCCGCGCGGTGCGGGCGGCCACCCGCGAGGTCGGGGTCTCGATGCATCTCGACGGTGCGCGCCTGTGGAACGCGCACGTCGCCACCGGCGTGCCGCTCGACGACTACGCGCAGGAGTTCGACACCGTCTCGGTGTGCCTGAGCAAGGGCCTCGGTGCGCCGGCGGGCTCGGTGCTCGTCGGCTCGGTCAGCGCGGTCGCCGAGGCGCGTATCTGGCGCAAGCGCTACGGCGGTGGCATGCGCCAGGTCGGCATTCTCGCCGCCGCTGGCCTGTATGCCGTGGAGCACCACCTCGGGCGGCTCGCCGACGACCACGCGCGGGCCCGGCG
>JALYVC010000197.1 GCA_030853445.1 Actinomycetota bacterium
GAGCAGCACCGTGGGCTCGGGCAGCGTGGCGTCGGCGCGCACGGCCGCGATCGCGGCGCTCACGTCGTCGAAGGTGCCCGGCCAGCCGCCCCCGGGCATCGTCACCCGGCGGTACTCGACCACCGCGACGTGGAACCCTCGGTCGGCCAACCCCTGGGCCTGCGGGCCTGCGTGCTCCCGGTCGTAGGTCGCACGCCAGAAACCGCCGTGCACGACCACGACGGTGACGCCGCGGACCGCCGCGCCCGGGGTGGGGCCCGGGGTGGTCGGCTCGCGCACGTCGTAGACCTGCGCGGGGTCGTCGCCGTACGACGTCGTGCGGGCGGGCGCTGGGGTGGTTGGTGGGCTGGCCGGTGGGGCCTCGGAGGACATGGGCTGACGTTAGCCCGACGCCGGGAGGGAGGACCCGGTGCGAGCCGATATGGTGCAGGGCATGACCAAGTGGGAGTACGCGACCGTGCCGCTCATCGTGCACGCGACTAAGCAGATCCTCGACCAGTGGGGCGAGGACGGCTGGGAGCTCGTGCAGGTGCTGCAGGGCGACGGGGGCAACCTCGTGGCCTACCTCAAGCGGGCGAGGCCCTGATGTCGGCCGTCGAGGACCGGCTGGCCGAGCTCGGCCTGCAGGTGCCCGAGGTCGTGCCGCCCGTGGCGGCCTACGTGCCTGCCGTGCGCCACGGTGACCTCGTCTTCACCTCCGGGCAGCTGCCGATGGTCTCGGGCGTGATGCAGGCGACCGGGAAGGTCGGCGACGGGCACGGCCTCGTCCCGGCGTCCGACGCCAAGGAGCTCGCGCAGGTCTGTGCGCTCAACGCGATCGCGGCCGTCAAGGCCGTCGTCGGTGACCTCGACAAGGTCGTGCGCGTGGTGAAGGTCGTCGGCTTCGTCGCCTCCGACCCGTCCTTCACCGGGCAGCCGGGCGTCGTCAACGGCGCGAGCGAGCTGCTCGGCAAGGTCTTCGGCGAGGCCGGCGTGCACGCCCGCTCCGCGGTCGGTGTCGTCGCCCTGCCGCTCGACGCCCCCGTCGAGGTCGAGCTCGTCGTCGCCGTACGCGACTGACGCGACCGCCCCCCACGCACCGATGACGTTGCGAGAGTTCCCCTTCGCCCGCGCTGACGCGCGAGCACGCGCCTGGCTGTCCGGTGAGACGGGCGAGCCGCCACCCGTGCGGGCGGCCGCCACGGTGATGCTCGTTCGCGACGGGGCGAGCGGGGTCGAGGTCTTCATGTTGCGGCGGGTCTCGTCGATGGAGTTCGCCCCGCAGGCCTGGGTCTTCCCCGGCGGCGGGGTCGACCCGCGCGACGACGCGCCGGACCTTCCGTGGGCCGGACCGGGCGCGGCCGAGTGGGCGCAGCGGCTCGGGTGCGACGAGCCGATGGCGCGGTCGCTGGTCGCCGCAGCAGTGCGAGAGGTCTTCGAGGAGTGCGGCGTGCTGCTGGCGGGGCCGACCACCGACACCGTCGTGGCCGATCTCAGCGACCCGCAGTGGGAGCGCGAGCGGGCTGCGCTGCTCTCCCGCGAGCAGTCGCTGGCGCAGCTGCTGTTGCGGCGCGGGCTCGTCCTGCGCTCCGACCTGCTCGGAGTGCGAGCGCACTGGGTGACGCCGCCGTTCGAGCCGCGGCGCTACGACACATGGTTCTTCTCCGCGCTGCTGCCGCAGGGTCAGGTGCCCGACGACGCGACCACCGAGGCCGACCTGGCCGACTGGACGGTGCCTGCGATGCTGCTGGAGCAGCTCGCGGCCGGAGCCGCGACGATGCTGCCGCCGACGGTGGTCTGCGTCGAGTCGGTGGCCGAGGCGACCTCGGCGGCCGGCTTCGTGGCGCGGGCCGGCTCGACCCGGGCGGTCGAGCCCGAGCTCGTCGAGGTGGACGGCACGATCGTGCTGCGCGCCGACCTGCCCTGACGACGCCCCGTTCGGCGACTCGCCGCTAGGGTCGGTGGGTGAGCCAGCCTCCTGACCTCCCGGCACCGCCCCCCTGGGGCTCCGGCACCGTCACTGCTCGGTCGACCTGCGTGCTCGAGGGCAACGCGGGGCCGATGACTCTCGACGGCACCAACACCTGGGTGCTGCTCGAGCCGGGCTCCGACCTCGCCGTCGTCGTCGACCCGGGCGAGCTCGACGACCCGCACCTGCAGGCGGTCGTCGCGTCCGTCGAGGCCAGGGGCGCCCGGGTCGGGCTCGTGCTCCTGACCCACGGCCACGACGACCACGCCGAGGGGGCTGAGCGCTTCGCCCAGCTCACCGGCGCCCCGGTGCGCGGCGCCGGCCGGGGTCAGCCCTTCACCGCGGGTGAGCGGCTCGACACCGGTGGCCTCGCGATCGAGGCGATGCTCACCCCGGGGCACACGAGCGACTCGGTCTCGTTCCTGCTGGTCGACGACCGGGCCCTGCTGACCGGCGACATGGTGCTGGGGCGCGGCACGACGGTGGTGGCGTACCCCGACGGCGAGCTCGCTCCCTACCTCTCGTCGTTGGCCGTGATGACCGGCCGCACCGACACCGGCGAGGTGGCGACCCTGCTGCCCGGCCACGGGCCGGTGCTGAGGCAGGCGGGCGACGTGCTGCGGTTCTACCGCCAGCACCGGCTCGAGCGGCTCGAGCAGGTGCGGGCGGCCGTCGCCGCGGGCGCCACCGACGCTCGCGCGGTCGTCGAGACGGTCTATGCCGCCGTGCCCCGCGAAGTCTGGCCCGCGGCGGAGCTGAGCGTGCGGGCGCAGCTGGCCCACCTTGAGCGGGAGGGCTAGGCGCAGGACCGGGCGGGAATAGATCCGGGCTCGCTTTCCTTGCGCGGCAACCGGGTTGGCACGGCTCCGGAGCAGACGTATCGTCAGGTGGTGGTCGACACCTCCAGCACCCACCCCACTCCTGCCACCATCGGGCAGCTGCGTGAGAGCAGCTACCGCGCCCGCACCGTCAAGGAGGAGATCCGCACGAACCTCGTGCGGAAGCTCCGCTCCGGTGAGGACCCCTTCCCCGGCATCGTCGGCTTCGACGACACCGTCCTGCCCGAAGTTCAGCGGGCGCTGCTCGCCGGGCACGACTTCGTCCTCCTCGGCGAGCGCGGCCAGGGCAAGACCCGGCTCATGCGCACGATCGTCGGCCTGCTCGACGAGTGGTCGCCCGAGATCGCGGGCTGCGAGATCCACGACGAGCCGCTCGGCCCGATCTGCGCCCGCTGTCGCACGCTCGTGGCCTCCGACGGCGACGACGTGCCGGTGGTGTGGCGCCACCGCGACGAGCGCTACACCGAGAAGCTCGCGACGCCTGACACCAGCGTCGGCGACCTCGTCGGCGACGTCGACCCGACCAAGGTCGCCGAGGGGCGCACCCTGGGCGACCCCGAGACGATCCACTACGGACTGCTCCCGCGCGGTCACCGCGGGCTCTTCGCCCTCAACGAGCTGCCCGACCTCGCCGAGCGCATCCAGGTCGCCCTCTTCAACGTGCTCGAGGAGCGTGACATCCAGGTGCGCGGGTATGCCGTTCGGCTGCCCCTCGACATGCTCATCGTGGCCTCGGCCAACCCCGAGGACTACACCAACCGGGGCCGGATCATCACGCCGCTGAAGGACCGCTTCGGGGCCGAGGTGCGCACCCACTACCTCGACGACCTCGACCAGGAGATCGCCCTCATCCGCCAGGAGTCCGAGCTCGTGGCCGACGTGCCCGCCCACGTCGTCGAGGTCATCGCCCGCCTGGTGCACCAGCTGCGCGGGTCGTCGTCGGTCGACCAGCGCTCCGGGGTCTCGGCTCGCTTCGCCATCGCCGCCGCCGAGGCGACCGCGGCCAGCGCACTGCGTCGCTCGGCCCTCACCGGCGAGCCCGACGCCGTCGCGCGCATCGGCGACCTCGGCGACGTGCTGCCCACCCTGCGCGGCAAGGTCGAGTTCGAGATGGGTGAGGAGGGGCGCGAGCTCGAGGTCATCGGGCACCTCCTGCGGCTGGCCACGGCCGGCACCTTCCGGGCGCGGATCGGCAGCACCGACCTGGCGGGCTTCACCAGGCACTTCGAGGACGGATCGACCGTCGAGACCGGTGACCTCGTGCCCGCCTCGACGGTGCTCGAGCAGATCGGCACGACCCCCGGGCTGGCCGTCGTGCTCGAGCGGCTGGGCGTCGACGAGGAGTCGGTCTCGCCGGGCCAGGTCGCGGCCGCCGTCGAGTTCGTTCTCGAGGGTCTGCACCTCACCCGGCGCCTGTCCAAGGTCGAGGCCGACGGCCAGACGATCTACGGGAGCTGACACCGATGGCCCTGTGGGACAACGCATCCGGGGCGGACGACGAGGCCCCCCGCCGTGCTTCCCGACGCTCCGGCCGCTATCGCTACGGCTCGTGGGACGGTGGGGCCGACCCGCTCGCGCCACCCTTCGACGTGCGGGCTGCGGTCGACGAGCTCGGCCAGGACGTCATGGCCGGCTCCTCGCTGCGTGAGGCCATGGAGCGGATGCTGCAGCGGGGGGTCGGGGAGCGCCCGGGTCTCGACGAGCTGCGGCGGCAGCTGGCCAAGCGGCGTCGCGAGGTCGAGCGGCGCGGTGACCTCGGCGGCACGATGAAGCAGGTGCGCGAGGAGCTCGACCGCGGTATCCGGGCCGAGCAGGAGTTCCTCGCGGGCCAGGACGGTGACGGTGCCCGCTTCAAGGAGATGGAGCTCGACACCCTGCCCGACGAGACGGCCGGGATGATGAAGGCTCTCGCCGACTACCAGTGGGCCAGCGCCGAGGGCCAGGAGGCTTACCAGCGGGCGCTCGACCTGCTGCGGAACGAGGTGCTCGACGCGCAGTTCGAGGGGATGAAGCAGGCCCTGTCGGGTCAGGACCCGGCCGCGATGCAGTCGGTCAAGGACATGATGGCCGACCTCAACCAGCTGCTCGCCGCCCACTCGCGTGGCGACGACACCGACGAGCAGTTCGCCGACTTCATGGACAGGCACGGCGAGTTCTTCCCCGACGACCCGCAGGATGTCGACGAGCTGATCGACTCGCTGGCGCGGCGCCAGGCCGCGGCCCAGCGGATGATGGAGTCGCTCTCACCCCAGCAGCGCGACGAGCTGGCGAGCCTGATGCAGCAGGCCCTGCAGGACGCCGGTCTCGAGGCCGAGATGGGTGCCCTGTCGGACAACCTGCGGGCGCTACGGCCGGGCATGTTCACCGGCCGTGGGCGGCCCGGGCAGATCGGTGGCGGCCAGCCCCTCGGCCTCTCCGACGCCGTGGGCGCGGTGGCCGACCTTGCCGACATCGAGGCGCTTGAGTCACAGCTGTCACACGCCGGCGGGCCGGGCTCGCTCGACGACCTCGACGTGGACGCCCTCGAACGGCAGCTGCCTCAGGCGACCGTGCGCGACGTCACCGCCCTGCGCGACCTGCAGCGCGAGCTGGAGCGGCAGGGGTACCTTCGCCGGGGCGACGACGGTCTGACCCTCACCCCGAAGGCGCTGCGGCGTCTCGGGGAGACCGCGCTGAAGCAGATCTTCGCCCACCTCGACGCGGGCGGTCCGGGTGCCCACCAGGACCCCCGCTCGGGGGCGGCTGAGGAGCGCACCGGCGCCTTCCTTCCGTGGACCTTCGGCGACGAGCGGCCCATCGACGCGGTCCGCACGGTGCAGAACGCCGTACTGCGGTCCGCCGGTGGTGTGGCGCCGACGCGGGCCGGAGGCGACGCCGGCGCAAGGGCCGGTACGGCGCGCCGTACGGGCCTGCGTCTCGATGTCGAGGACTTCGCCGTGGCCGAGACGACCCGACGCTCGGGTGCCGTCGTGGCCCTGTGCGTCGACCTCAGCTTCTCGATGATCCAGGAGGACCGCTGGGGGCCGATGAAGCAGACGGCTCTCGCGCTCGCGCACCTGATCTCGACCCGCTACCGGCAGGACGCGCTGCAGATCATCGGCTTCGACCGGGTGGCCCGTCCGCTCACCGCGATGCAGCTAGCGCAGGTCGAGCCGGAGTGGATCCAGGGCACCAACCTGCACCACGCGCTCATGCTGGCGGGGAGACACGTGAGGCGGCACCCCGAGCTGGAGCCCGTCGTGCTGGTCGTGACCGACGGCGAGCCCACGGCCCACCTCGAGCTCGACGGCTCGCCGGTCTTCCACTGGCCGACGACCCCGCAGACCGTGCGCGCCACGGTGGGGGAGGTCGACGCGATGACCCGCTTCGGCGCCGCGCTCAACTTCTTCCTGCTGGGCGACGACCCGGGCCTGGCGCGGTTCGTCGACTCGGTCGCGCGGCGCAACGGGGGCCGGGTCTTCACGCCGGAGCTGGGCGACCTCGGCTCGTACGTCGTCGCCGACTACCTGAAGGCGCGAGCCGGGGGTCGGCGGGGGGCGCGGTCGGCGTAGGTGTTCGGATGCGGGCGCTGGGCGTTTTACCCCGTTGCGTAGGGGGTAGAACGTCGCTGTTAAGAGCGAGGTTCTACCCCGGAACAGCGGGGTAGAACCTCGCGTCCCCGAGTCCAAGGTAGAACCTCGCCGTATGGAGCGACGTTTCACCCCGTTGCGCAGCGGGGTAAAACGCCACCCCCGGGAAAGCGACGCTCAGCGAGCCCGTCGCTGCAGCCGCTCGACGTCCATCAGCAGCACGGCTCGGGCCTCGAGGCGCAGCCACCCGCGGCTGGCGAAGTCGGCGAGGGCCTTGTTGACCGTCTCCCGCGAGGCGCCGACCAGCTGGGCCAGCTCCTCCTGCGTGAGGTCGTGGCTGACCATCACGCCGTTCTCGACCGGTCGGCCGAAGCGCGTAGCGAGGTCGAGCAGCGCCTTGGCCACGCGGCCGGGCACGTCGGTGAAGACGAGGTCGGCCAGGTGCTCGTTGGTGCGACGCAGCCGCTGGGCGAGCGCGGCGAGCAGCGTCTTGCTCACCTCGGGGCGGCCGCTGAGCAGCCCGGTGAGCGACTCGTTGCCGAGCCCCATCAGCTGCACCTCGGCCACGGCCGTCGCGGTCATCGTGCGCGGGCCGGGGTCGAAGAGGCTCAGCTCGCCGAACATCTCGCCCGGGCCGAGGATGGCGATGAGGTTCTCACGCCCGTCGGGGCTGGTGCGACCGAGCTTGACCTTGCCCTCGCCGATCACGTAGAGCGTGTCACCGGGGTCGCCCTCGCGGAAGAGCACGTCGCCGCGCTCCATCCGCACGGTGCTCATCCCGGAGAGCAGAGCCGTACCCGCCTCGTCGTCGAGGGCGGCAAAGAGCGGCGCGCGCCGCACGACGTCATGGTCCACGGCGCTCAGTGTGCCATGCGTCGCCCCACCCGTGCGGCAGGCTCGGTCTGACCCCAAGGCAACGGCCGTAGGCTGGCCGGGTGCCGTCCACCTCCCCGCGCCACCGTGACCCCGCGGCGCCCACCGCCACCGGTGCGACCCCAGCACCCGGGGGGTCGCCCCTCGAGCAGGAGTCCCCGCTCGCACGCAAGCGACGGGCCCGGCGGATGTACGGCGTGCTCCACGAGCGCTACCCCTATGCGCACTGCGAGCTCGACTTCGGCACTCCTCTCGAGCTGCTGGTCGCCACCATTCTCTCGGCGCAGACCACCGACGTGCGGGTCAACCTCGTCACGCCGACCCTCTTCGCCCGTTACCGCACGGCTGCCGACTACGCCGGCGCCGACCGCACCGAGCTCGAGACGATCGTGGCGTCGACGGGCTTCTACCGCAACAAGGCCGACTCGCTGCTCAAGCTCGGTGCGGCGCTCCTCGAGGGCTTCGACGGTGAGGTGCCGAGGCGCCTGGCCGACCTGGTCACCCTGCCCGGTGTGGGCCGCAAGACCGCCAACGTCGTGCTGGGCAATGCCTTCGGGGTCCCCGGCATCACGGTCGACACCCACGTCGGCCGGCTCGCCCGTCGGTTCGGCTGGACCGGGCTCGACGACCCGGCCAAGGTCGAGCAGGCCCTCGCAGACCTCATCCCGAAGGCCGACTGGACGATGCTCAGTCACGTCATGATCTTTCACGGCCGGCGCACCTGCCACGCCAGGAAGCCGGCCTGCGGCGCCTGCCCGGTCGCACGCTGGTGCCCCTCCTACGGCGAGGGCGAGACCGACCCGGTCAGGGCGACGGCCCTGCTCGCCTACGAGATGGCGTCCGGCCGGGAGGACGAGCTCGCCGCGCTCGTCGCCGCGGCCACGGCCTACCCGTCGGAGCCCGTCCCCTACGACGTGGCCCCCACGGAGCCGTCTGCCGCCTCGACCACGGGCCCGGCCCGATGAGCGGCACCCCCAGCCTCGCCCGGTTCGGCGAGACGCTCCGTCCGTATGCCGCGTCGCCGGCTTCCGAAGCCGGCGCGCCGGACTCTTCGCGCAGCGTGCCGCACCCGGCCTACCTCGACACGATGATGAGCGCCTCGGCGCAGGCCGACCCGGAGTTCTTCAGCCGCTTCCTTCCGCCCGACGAGGGCGGGACGCGCCAGTCGTCGGTGCTCCTGCTCTTCGGCCCCGACCCCCACGGTGCCGACAGCGTGCTGCTCACCGAGCGCAGCCACACCATGCGTTCGCACCCCGGCCAGATCTCGCTCCCGGGTGGCGGCGCCGACCCGGCTGACGCCGACGTCGTCGCGACCGCCCTGCGCGAGGCCTACGAGGAGGTGCTGCTCGACCCGGCCGGCGTCGAGGTGCTCGGCACCCTGCCGCCGCTCTTCCTGCCGCCCTCGGGCAATCTCGTGACGACCGTCGTCGGGTGGTGGCGTGAGCCCTCGTTCGTCGGCGTCGGCGACCCCGCCGAGGTCGCGACCGTCATCCTCGCGCCGGTGAGCCACCTGACCGACCCGGCCGTGCGGCACACGGTCGTGCACCCGTCGGGCTACCGCGGCCCGGCGGTGGAACTCGGTGACGACCTGCTCCTGTGGGGATTCACCGGTGGGCTGGTCACCAAGGCCCTCGAGCTCGCCGGGCTCGAGCGTCCGTGGGACCGCACGGTCACCCGTCCGCTTCCCGACCGATTCGCCTGGAGGCGTTGATGACCGGTGGCACGCTGATCGACGTCCTGCTGGCCCTCGGGCTCCTGGCCTACGCCCTCAACGGCTGGCGGCAGGGCTTCGTGGTGAGCGCCCTCTCGCTGCTGGGCTTCCTCGGCGCCGGCGCGCTCGCGCTGTGGCTGCTGCCTGCGCTGCTCGGGCAGTCGAGCTGGGTGCAGGAGCACGAGGTCGTGCGGGTCGTCGCGCTGGTGGTCGGGGTCTTCGTCGTCGCGTCGGTGGGGCAGGGCGTCATGGTGCAGGTCGGTAGCCGCGTGCGTTCGCGCGTGCGATGGCAGTCGGTCAAGACCCTCGACTCGATGCTCGGCGCGGTGGCCGTGGTGTCGGCGGTGTCGGTGCTGCTGTGGTTCGTCGCCGGCGCGCTGCGCCCGGCCGCCCCGGCACCGTTGGCCCGGGCCATCGGGGAGTCGCGCGTGCTGGGCGCCATCGACACGATCGTCCCGTCCCAGACCGGGCGCCTCTTCGCCGGGTTCCGCGCCACGCTCGACCGCAGCGGCTTCCCCCGCGTCTTCGACGGCCTCTCGCCCGAGCCGATCGCGCCCGTGCGGCCGCCCGACGCCACCGCCGGGGCCACCGCCGCGGTACGGAAG
>JALYVC010000203.1 GCA_030853445.1 Actinomycetota bacterium
CCCCCCCCCCCCCCCCCCCCCCGATCCCGTGACCTATCGCTTCTGTCGGACGATCTGCTCCTGGTCGATGTCCTCGTCGCCCAGCGACTCGGCCTCGGCCTCGTGACCGACGTCGGTCCTGCGGTCGTCGAGGGGAGGCTCGCCACCGAACTGCTTCTTGAACTCCGTGACGGCCTGCTCGAGCGCGGTTCGAGTGTCGTCGTCGAACTTCTTCGTCTCGCGGATCCCGTTGAGGATGCCCTTTTCCTGGCGGCGCAGGTAGTCGAGGAAGTCGAGCTCGAAGCGGCGCACGTCCTCGACCTTGATCGAGTCGAGCTGACCTGTCGTGCCGGCCCAGATCGAGACGACCTGCTCCTCCACGGGGTACGGGTTGCTCTGGCTCTGCTTGAGCAGCTCGACGAGCCGCGCGCCGCGGGCGAGCTGGGCCCGGGAGGCCGGGTCGAGGTCGGAGGCGAACATCGCGAAGGCCTCGAGGGCACGGAACTGCGCGAGGTCGAGCTTGAGACGACCGGAGACGTCCTTCATGGCCTTGATCTGCGCGGCACCACCGACTCGGGAAACCGAGACACCCACGTCGATGGCGGGACGCACGTTGGCGTTGAACAGGTCGGCCTGGAGGTAGATCTGGCCGTCCGTGATCGAGATGACGTTGGTCGGGATGTACGCCGAGACATCGCCGGCCTTGGTCTCGATGATCGGCAGACCGGTCATGGAGCCGTGGCCCAGGTCGTCGCTGAGCTTGGCGCAGCGCTCGAGCAGACGCGAGTGCAGGTAGAAGACGTCACCCGGGTAGGCCTCGCGGCCCGGCGGGCGGCGCAGCAGCAGCGACACGGCGCGGTAGGCCTCGGCCTGCTTGCTCAGGTCGTCGAACACGATCAGGACGTGCTTGCCCTGGTACATCCAGTGCTGGCCGATGGCCGAGCCGGTGTAGGGCGCGAGGTACTTGAAGCCGGCGGAGTCCGACGCGGGGGCCGCGACGATGGTGGTGTACTCCATCGCGCCGGCCTCCTCGAGGGTGCCGCGCACGGAGGCGATGGTCGAGCCCTTCTGGCCGATGCCGACGTAGATGCAGCGCACCTGCTGGTCGGGGTCTCCGGTCTCCCAGTTGCGCTTCTGGTTGATGATCGTGTCGACCGCGACCGTCGTCTTGCCCGTCTGACGGTCACCGATGATCAGCTGGCGCTGGCCGCGCCCGATGGGCGTCATGGCGTCGACGGCCTTGAGGCCCGTCTGCATCGGCTCGTGCACCGACTTGCGCTGCACGACCGAGGGAGCCTGCAGCTCCAAGGGGCGGCGCTCCTCGGACTCGATCTCACCCAGGCCGTCGATGGGCTGGCCCAGAGGGTTGACCACGCGACCGAGGAACTTGTCGCCGACGGGGACCGAGAGGACCTCTGCGGTTCGCTTGACCTCCTGGCCCTCCTCGATGCCGCTGTACTCGCCGAGGACGACGACACCGATCTCGTGCACATCGAGGTTGAGCGCGAGGCCGAGGGTGCCGTCCGAGAACTGGAGCAGCTCGTTGGTCATCGCCGAGGGCAGGCCCTCGACGTGCGCGATGCCGTCACCGGCGTCGGTCACGCGACCGACCTCTTCGCGCGCGGCTGCGCCGGGCTCGTAGGTCTGGACGAAGTTGTCCAGTGCGTCCCGGATCTCCTCCGGACGGATCGAGAGCTCCGTCATCGTGTCTTCTCCTTCTGGGACCGGTGTCCCGGTTCGACCGCCAAGGGCCGAAGCGTGGCTGGTGCCGTGCGTCTGTCAGGTACGTCTGTCGGGCATCTGGAGCATCGTGCAGGCAACGAACGGGTCGTGCCAGTCGTGCGGTGGGTGCGGGGTCGGGGTCAGGCCCCGAGGTGGCGTCGGACCTCGTCGAGGCGCCGCAGGATGGTGCCGTCGACGACCTCGTCGCCGACCTGCACGCGGATTCCGCCGACGACTCTCGGGTCGAGCACGACGTTGAGGTGAACCGTCTTGCCGTAGTGCGCCGTGAGCACCGAGACCAGGCGCTCTCGCTGCGAGTCGTCGAGGGCGATGGCAGCCGTCACCGTGGCGGCGAGCTGCTGGCGGCGGGTCTCGGCGATGGCCTGGAAGCTCTCCATGACCTGGTCGAAGCGTCGGCCTCGAGGGGCCAGCACGGCCTGACGGGCCAGTCGCATCGTCTCCGGTGCGGCTCGTCCGGCGAGGAGGGACTCGACGACCTGTGCCTTGGGCCCGACCTCGGCCCGACGGTCTGTCATCGCCTCACGCAGACCGGAGTTGCCGGCGACGATCCGCTCGAAGCGGAAGAGCTCGTCCTCGACCCGGTCGGCGCGACCCTCCTGCTCGGCCCCGGCGATGACGGCGCTGACCGCCAGCTGCTCACCGGCATCGGTGAGGTCGCGGTCCTGCGACCACCGCTGCTCGACGAGACTCCGTACCACCTGCAGGGACGGGTCCCCGACCTTGCCACCGAAGAGCCGGTCGACCAGGGCGACCTTGGCCGTCCCCTCCCGTGACGGGTCGCCGAGCGCACGACGCAAGGACGCACTCCCGTCGAGGGCCCCGACGATCGCGAAGAGGTCGTCGGCGAGCGAGGCCGCGTCGACCCCCGCAATGAGCACCCCGGCGAAGGTCTCGGAAGCCGCGACCATCGCCGCCCGAGAGGAGCCCTGCATCAGGAGTCGACCTTCTCGGGCTTGATCTCGCCGGCCTCGAGCTCTGCGAGGAAGCGCTCGACGATGCCCTTCTGGCGGACCTCGTCCTGCAGCGACTCACCCACGATGCGACTGGCGAGGTCGGTCGAGAGCCGGCCGACCTCACTGCGCAGCTGCACGACAGCGGCCTGACGCTCGGCGTCGATCTGCTTCGAGGCGTTCTCGGTGATGCGGGCGGCCTCGGACTGCGCCTTCTCGCGCAGCTCGGCGATGATCGCCGCGCCCTGCGCCTTCGCGTCCTCGCGGATGGCCGAGGCCTCGGTGCGGGCGTCCTGCAGCTGGGCGTTGTACTGGTCGAGGGCGGCCTGGGCCTGCGCCTGGGCCTCCTCGGCCTTGCTGATGCCACCTTCGATGGCGGCGGTGCGCTCGTCGTACACCTTCTCGAGCGCGGGGACGACCTTGCGCTGGACCACTGCATAGAGGATCGCGATGGCGATGATCCCGAAAATCAGCTCACCCCAGTGCGGGAGCACCGGCAGACGGTTTGCCTCGTCGCTCGATGCGGCGCTGAGCGACATCAGGCTTGCAGAGAGTTTCACAGCAACCTCCTCGTTCTTGGTGCGTGAGTGGGGTGAGGGAGGTCAGGCGCTCTTGAAGACGAAGGCGAGCACGAGACCGAAGATGGCCAGCGCCTCCGCGAGCGCGAACCCGAGGATGGCGATCGACTGCAGCTGTCCGCGAGCCTCCGGCTGACGGGCGACGCCGTTGATGTAGGCGGCGAAGATCAGTCCGATGCCGATGCCGGGGCCGATGGCAGAAAGTCCGTAGCCGATGATGGCAATGTTGCCGCCAAGGTTGATGGTCCCGTTCACGTTGTCCTCTTTCGTTCTGGTTTGGCCCCACTCGGCAGGCGCCGGGCGGAGTCAGTGCGTGTAAATCAGTGCTCGTCGGCCAGTGAGCCGGCGATGTAGGTGGCGGTCAGCAGGACAAAGATGTACGCCTGCAGGAACTCGATCAGGATCTCGAAGATGGTCAGGACGAAGGCCATCACGTATGAGCCGCCGGCGGCGACCTTCAGGCCGAGGCCGCCGTGGACGAACATGTACTCGCCGCCGGTGATGAACAGCAGCAAAAGCATGTGCC
>JALYVC010000215.1 GCA_030853445.1 Actinomycetota bacterium
GTCGCAGGTCGCGGCGATGGACCGCGCCCGGGCTCGGGCCTGCTCGACCGAGCTGCGCTCGCGCACGAGGTCGGAGACCGTGGTCGGTCGCCCGGCGAGCAGCTTCGACACCCCGCCGGGGTGGGCGGTCGTCAGGTCGAGGGTGCCCAGCGGCAGGTCGTGGTACCACAGCAGCGTGTTCGGCCCGCCGACGTCGGCGAGCGTCCGCTGCCAGCCGCGTACGGCGTCGCGCACGAGCACCGGGCGCGTCGGGACCAGCCCGGTGGCAGCCTGCCCTTCCCGGGCCCCCGGCGCGCCAGCACCGTCGCTGACGTCACTGGCCTTGGTGTCGTCATCGACGGCACCATCTGGTCCACCGGCGATCTGGCGGAGGTCGTCGTCGGTGGGGCTCACTACGGCAGGCTAACCAACGACGAGGTGCGGACGTCTCAGGCCCTGGCGGCGCGGCGGCCGAAGCGGCCCTTCGGCGGGAGGGCGAGGCGGAAGATCTTGGCCCAGGTGGAGCCGACCTGACGGTGCATGGGTCCCGTGTTGTAGGGCAGGCCGTAGCGGGCGCAGATGTCGCGCACCTTGGGGGCGACCTCGGCATACCGGTTGCTCGGCAGGTCGGGGAAGAGGTGGTGCTCGATCTGGTGGCTGAGGTTGCCGGTCATGAAGTGCATGGCCTTGCTGCCCTCAATGTTGGCCGAGCCGATCATCTGCCGGACATACCAGTCACCGCGGGTCTCACCCTCGATCATGTCCTCGGTGAAGGTGTCGGCGCCCTCGGGGAAGTGGCCGCAGAAGATCACGGCGTGGGCCCAGATGTTGCGGATCGCGTTGGCGGTCAGGGTGCCGACCAGCGCGGGCACGAAGGAGCCGGTGAGGGCCGCGACGGCGGGCGTGGCGACGTAGTCCTTACCGAACTGGCGCACGATCTTCTTGCCCATGGCGCGCAGGTCGCGACGCAGCTCGGTCTTGGACTTGGTGCCGGCGGCGACGTCGTCGAGCTCGAGGTCGTAGACGGCGATGCCCCACTCGAAGACCGGGGCCAGGAGGGCGTTGTAGAGCGGGTTGCCGAGGTTCCACGGGCGCCACACCTGGTCGTCGCTCACGCGCAGCATGGTGTAGCCCACGTCACGGTCCTTGCCCACGACGTTGGTCCACACGTGGTGCAGGTCGTTGTGGGTGTGCTTCCACGAGGCGGCGGGGGTGACAAAGTCCCACTCCCAGGTGGTCGAGTGGATGTCGGGGTCACGCATCCAGTCCCACTGGCCGTGGAGCACGTTGTGCCCGATCTCCATGTTCTCGATGATCTTGGCCACCGAGAGCATGCCGACACCGGCGATCCACGCGGGCGGGAAGCTGGCGAAGACCAGGCTGGCGCGCCCGGCGAGCTCGAGGGTGCGCTGGGCGCGGATGACGCGGCGGATGTAGGCCGCGTCCTTGGCGCCGCGGTCGGCCATGACGCCGTCCTTGATGGCGTCGAGCTCGGCGCCGAGCTGGGCCACGTCGGCGTCGGTGAGGTGGGCGGCGGCGGTGGGTCGCACGAGGGGGCTGCCCTCGACCTCGAAGAGGGCGCGACGCGGGCGCACAGGGGCCTCGGTCGGGCTGCTGGGGGTGGCGCTCGTGGTGTCGAGTCGCTCGGCGGTGGCGGTCATGGGATCTCCTTGCGGATCGGGGGTCAGGCGAACGTGTGGTGGGCGGCGTCAGTGCCGCGAGGGGATGATGGTGCTAGATGTCGAGGAAGACGTCGCCGGCGGCGGTGGAGACACAGGTCTGGATCAGCTGACCCTCGTCGCCGTGGACCTCGCCGGTGCGGATGTCCCTCACCCGTCCCGACTGCAGCGGGATCAGGCAGCTCTGGCAGATGCCCATGCGGCACCCGCTCGGCATGATGAGCCCGGCGTCCTCGCCGGCGTCGAGCAGGGTCGTGGCGCCGTCGACCTCGATCTCCTTGTCGGACTTCTCGAAGACGACCCGGCCGCCCTCACCGCCGGAGCCCGGCGCGACGACGGGGGCGAAGCGCTCGATGACGAGGTGGTCCTGCACCTGCGCGCTCTTCCACAGCAGCTCGGCCGCGTCGATCATCTCGGTGGGCCCGCAGACGTAGGTCGCCCGCTCGCGCCAGTCGGGGACGAGCGCGTCGAGGTCGGCGGTGGTGCTCAGGTCGAGGCGGCCCCGCTCGCCGGTGGTCCAGTGGTGCACGGTCAGGCCGTGGTCGAGCGCGGCGAGATCCTGCAGCTCGCCCTTGAACAGCGCGCTCTCGAGGGTGCGCGACGAGTGCACCAGCTGCACGTCGGCGTCGGCGCGACGTCGTACGAGGGTGCGGATCATCGACATCACGGGGGTGAGCCCGCTGCCGGCGGTCAGCATGAGCAGGGGTCGGGGGTGCTCGGGGAGCACGAAGTCGCCTTGCGGCGGCGCGAGGAAGAGCACGTCACCCGGCTTGGTGCTGTGCACCAGGGCCTGCGAGATGGCGCCGATCGCGGTCACGGTGATCGCGGGGTCGTCACCGCCTGCGGTGGTGAGGGAGTAGGAGCGCCACTGGCGCACGCCGTCGATCTCGACACCGATGCGGGCCCACTGGCCGGCCTCGTGTGCATGCCAGCCGCGGCCGGGACGGAAGTGGATGGTCGCGGAGTCGGAGGTCTCACGGTCGACCCGGGTGACGACACCGCGCAGCTGCCGGGCCGACGACAGGGGGTTGACCAGGCGCAGGAAGTCCTCCGGGGCGTGCGGGGTCGTGAAGACCTGCGCAACGCGGGAGAGGGGACGGAATCTGCTCACGTATCAATATTCGCATCCAGGGGGCCTCCGGATCTCGTGCGGGGGCATACAGTGTGAATGGTCAAACTGTAACGAGACGATAAAATAGGTGGGTAAGAGCGTGGTCACAGGTTCCTCTGAGCAACCATGGTTGGCGCTTCCCGCTGAAATCGCTCCTTTGCTGCGTCCCACCCTCCCCGCCCTCGTCGAGGAGATCATCGCCGGGATCGGCGACGGCGTGCCGGTCTACGCGCGTCCCTTCGAGGGACGCTTCGGGCAGGCCGTGCGACGGGGTACCGAGGTCGCCCTGACCAGCTTCCTCGCTCTGCCGGGCACCTCCCGCGACGCCCTCTCGGAGCAGGCGAGGGACGTGTATGCCGCGCTCGGCCGCGGGGAGGTGCGCCAGGGCCGCAGCCTCGACAGCCTGCTGGCGGCCTACCGGGTGGGGACCCGGGTCACCGTCCGGCGCTTCTCCGAGGCGGCGATGGCCGGCGGCTACGACGCCCCGCTGCTCGTGGCCCTCAGCGAGTCGATCCTCGTCTACATCGAGGAGGTGTCGGCGGCCAGCGCCCAGGGCTTCGCCTTCGAGCAGTCGGAGCGGGCCGGTGAGACCGACCGGCGAAGGGTCGAGGTGCTCGAGCTGATCCTGCGGGGGCAGGCCGACGAGGTCGCGGTGCAGCAGGCGGCGACCGCCGCGGGGTGGTCGCTCCCGGCGACGCTCGTGGCGGTGCTGCTGCCGTCGGAGGAGGCGACCGGCGCACGGTTCGCCCTCGGGCCGCGCTCGATCGTCATGGCCCGCGAGGCCGACGCGGTCGGCCTGGTGCCGGCCCCCCAGTCCCCCCAGGCCCGCCGGCTCCTGGAGAGCGCCCTGAAGGGTCGGCGGGCGGTGGTCGGACCGGAGCGCGACTGGCGCTACGTGCCGGAGTCGCTGCGGCTGGCCACGACCGCGATGGCCGTGCTCGGGGGGGACACCCGAGCGGCCACCCCCCGCCCGCTGTGGGTCGAGGAGCACCTCACCGACATCGTGCTGGGGGCCGAGGCCGGGGCGCTGCACGACCTCGGCGAGAAGCGGCTGGCTCCCCTGGCGACCCTGAGGGGTGCCTCGCGGGCCAAGCTCGAGACGACGCTGCTCTCGTGGCTGCGGCACTGGGGTCAGCGCGCCCCGGTCGCCGACGAGCTGGGCATCCACCCGCAGACCGTGGGCTACCGCGTCGGGCAGCTGCGCGAGCTCTTCGGTGACGCACTGGACGACCCGCAGGTGCGGTTCGAGCTCGAGCTGGTGCTGCGGGCCCGGGTCGCCCTGCCCTGACAGCCCTCGGGGGCCGGCCACCGCGCGACCCCCGAGCGCCGCGCGGGGGTCCCGCCCGCGGCTCAGGCCTGCCCGGTCTTGTCACGCAGACGGTCGATGTGCTGCGACGCCTCGGCCTTGCTCATGTCGGCGGGCAGCTCCTCCCCGGCCTGACGGGCCAGGGTGTCGAGGTAGCTCTTCTGGGATGCGGTGATGGGGTCGCCGCCACTGACCCAGTCGGCCGGGTCCTTCTCGAGGGACGGGTCGTCGGTGGGCGTGGTGGCACCGAGCATCTCGGGCGCGGTGGTGGAGTCGGGGGTCTGCTCGGGAGTCTGCTGTGTCATGGGAGGCACCATGCCCCCCGCCACCGACAGCCAACCGCCCCACCCACCTTTGTGCCGCGGGGCCACCGGGCACCCGACGGTGAGTTCGCCCGGGCTCGGCGGGGTAAGGACACGAGCATGCAGACACGAACCATCGGCTCCCACACCGTCTCCGCCATCGGCCTGGGTGGCATGCCCATGTCCATCGAGGGCCGGCCAGACCGCCAGCAGGCCCTCGCGACCATCCACGCCGCCCTCGATGCGGGGACCACCCTCATCGACACCGCTGACGCGTACCACCTGCCCGGTCACACCGGCTTCGACGTCGAGGTCGGCCACAACGAGAAGCTGATCGCCGACGCCCTCGCCACCTGGGGCAGCGACACCAGCGGCATCCTCGTCGCGACCAAGGGTGGGCACCTGCGCCCCGAGGAGGGCGAGTGGGCTCGGGACGGCTCGCCGCAGCACCTGCGCGAGGCGTGCGAGGCGTCGCTGATGCGGCTCGGGGTCGAGGCGATCGGTCTCTACCAGTTCCACCGGCCCGACCCGAAGGTCCCCTTCGAGGAGTCGGTGGGCCTGCTCACCGAGCTGCTCGACGAGGGCAAGATCATGATGGCCGGCGTCTCCAACGCCGACCCCGACCAGATCCGGGCGGCGCAGGAGGTGCTCGGCGGCCGGCTGGCGTCGGTGCAGAACCAGTACTCCCCCGCCTTCCAGAGCTCGCGTCCCGAGCTCGAGCTGTGCACCGAGCTCGGCATCGCCTTCCTGCCGTGGTCCCCGCTCGGCGGCATCAAGAGGGCGAGCGAGCTGGGGTCGTCGTACGACGTCTTCCAGCAGGTCGCCGAGGCGCACGACGTGACGCCGCAGCAGGTGACCCTCGCCTGGATGCTGGCGACCTCGCCGGTGGTCGTGCCCATCCCCGGGTCGTCGCGGCCCGAGACCGCACGCGCCTCCGCGCAGGCCGCCGACCTCGAGCTCGCCCCCGAGGAGGTCGCTGCGCTCAACGCTGCCGTGTGAGGCGCACCCACCGTGGTGAGACCGATCACGGGTTACCGGGCTGCGCCGTCGGGTAGATGACTCATGACGCAGGCCGCACCACGCGGCCCTTACGAAGGAGAACACACATGAGCGCTGACGCCAAGATCGCCAAGGACCTGGTCGAGACCCTGAAGGACGGGCAGAAGGGCTTCGCGTCCGCCGCGGAGAAGCTCACCGAGAGCGAGCGCCCGGAGTGGGCCGCGACGATGCGCCGCTTCGAGCAGCAGCGCGCCGCGTTCGCGCAGGAGATCGTCTCCCTGGGCCACGACTACGGCGACGACGTGGACGAGAGCGGCTCCACGCTCGCCGCGGCGCACCGTGGCTGGCTCTCCCTCAAGGACGCCCTCACGGGTGACAAGCCCAACGGTGTGCTTGACGCCGCCGTGTCGGGTGACAACCACACCGTGTCGGAGTACGAGAAGGCGCTGAAGGAGGACGACCTCAGCGAGGGTTTCCGCACGGTCATCCAGCGCCAGCACGGCGAGGTCGTCGCGGCGCGTGACGAGGTCAAGGGCCTGCAGACCGCCAGCTGACACGGACACCGGCAGCACGCCGTACGGGAGCCCCGTGGTCACCTGACCGCGGGGCTCCTTGCTGCGCGGATGTCGTGGGGCCGCCACACCGGTGGTGCGGGGTCGAGAGAGTTCGGAGACCCGAGCCCTCGATCTCGCCCTCGAGCACGGGCGCCTGCGCCCGGCCGACCACGACGTAGACTGGGCTACGGAGCCCCGCGGTCTCGCCACCGCGGGGCTTCGTCGTGCTCGGACCTCGAGAGGGTGGACCCGTCAGGCGCCCGGCACCGACGGTCCAGCCCGACCGGGTCGGGCGCCGATCTGCACGGGGTAGCCGGCGCGCAGGGCGACGAGGCTGGTCGGGGGTGTTACCACCGTCGCCCACCCGCTCCGGGGGCGAGCGGCGGTGGCGGCATACCCCTGGCGGCCCCAGGTGACGACCTCGTCGCCGAGCACGAGGCGCGGCGTTCCTCCCTCGAGGACGAAAGCCCCGTCGGGCAGGTCGGTCCAGGGCGCCCGGTGCCAGCGGCGGCGCCTCGTCGTGCGGTCACGGCGCTCGGCGTGCAGCCGAGCGTCGAGCTGCCCAGCCCCCAGGCCCGGGTCACCCGACCCCGCTCTCACGGCGTCGCGGTAGGCGGTGAAGGCGGGCCGCCGGCACCGGGCACATGGGCGGTGCCCGGCGGCGAGGGCCACGGCCTCGTCGTGGAAGAAGATGGCGGTCCACCGGCCCGGCTCCCAGCGCGGCGCGACCTCGTCGCGGTAGCTCAAGGCGCAGATGATCCACGCGGTCGTCGTGTGGCTGCGCACGATGTCGTGACCCGTCCGGCGATGGGGGTCGTCGGCATCTGCGGCGCTGCCGTGGATGACGCCCCGGTTGCCCGTCCAGGCACCGCGCAGCGCCACGGCGACGACCTCACCGAGCGGGGTGACCCGGTTGCGTTCCGGCACCTCACCAGACTAGGACGGTCGACGCGCCCTGCGGCTCCTCAATGGTATTTGTCAGGCTTTGCGCGCCGCCGAGGTATGGACTTCGGAAAGGTTTGGTGTAACAACTTCCCTGGGGGCCGCGCGTTTGGTAAGCAAGCCCGACCAGGGTGGTGCCGCGGGCCGACCGGCGCTCGGGCCCCCTGACCAAGGGAAGGTCCCACGTGACTCGTTCTTCCATGCGGTACGGCGTCGTCGCCACCGCAGTCGCCGCCCTCGTGGCGGCAGCCTCTGCCGCGGCCGGCGGCGTCGCCACCGCCGCGCCGCTGTCTCCGGG
>JALYVC010000233.1 GCA_030853445.1 Actinomycetota bacterium
GACCGGTGCCCCGGGAGGTCACCGTGTCCTGCGGGGGGGCCTCCTGCGTCGGCGGGGCCTGGGGTGTCTCGGCCACCGGCGAGGCCAGCGAGGCGGCGGGAGCCGGAGAGCTGGTCCCGCTACGCGCCCGGACCGGGGCTGCAGACCCGGCCTGGTGGTCGACGATCGACGCCACGAGGTCGTCCTTGCGCATGCGGGCCGTCCCGCGGATCCCGAGCTGCCCCGCGAGGTTCTTGAGGTCGACGACGTTCATCGCGGCGAGTCCGCCGCGGGTGCGTGCGGCCCGTCCGTCGGACGACGCGTCGTGCTCGGCCGTGAGGTCGGTGGTGTCTGTCACGAAGGTCCTTCCCCTCGTCATCGGCCGCGCCCCTGTGGAACGACCGGTATGTGCCAGCCCGAGCTGGCTCATGGTGGGATGTGCCGCCCGGCGAGCCAGACGGCGACGGGAGGCGACGGCGTCGCCGTGAGGCGCTGGTGACGTCCGGGTCATGACATCTCGGTGACATCTGTGGGCGCGGAGCCGAAGAGCTCGGCCGCGCCCCCGGGCGCAGGCTCAGAATAGCATCCCGCCACCCCCGACCCGACCGACGAGAACGACCGTCGGCGCCCGGTTAAAGGGTGCCCTCGAGCGTCGTCACCGTCACCCCGGCAGCCGGGATGCCGGGTGCGAGACGCTGCCAGGCACCCTCCGAGCCCGCGGGTACGACGACCCGCCCCTGGTCCCCCGTCGTCGTCAGGACCAGCACCGAGGGGCCGGCCCCCGACACCACGGCGGCGTGACCCTGCGCGCGGAGGGCGTCGACGAGGGCCATGGTCAGGGGGAACGACGACCGGCGCTGCTCCTGGTGCAGCCAGTCACGGGTTGCCGGGAGGAGCAGGTCGGGTCTGGACGTGACGGCGAGGGCGAGCAGGGCCGCACGCCCGGCCTGCTGGGCGGCCTCGTGGTGGGCCACCGTCGAGGGCAGCACGGCCCGGGCGGTGTGGGTCGCAAGACGTGTCGAGGGCACCAGCACCACCGCGGTGAGGTCGGGGGTCACGGCCACCCGGGCCGTGCCGGTCCGTCCGGCGCGGGGACCCCCGGGATCAAGGGTCCACGACACCGTGAGCCCGCCGTGCACGCTGGCGGTGGCGTTGTCGGGATGGCCCTCGAGCTCGCTCGCCAGGTCGGCGACGAGCTCGAGGTCGACGGCGAGACACGCGCCGGGAGCACCGGCTGCGCCAGCCGCGGCCACCAGGCCGTGTGCCGCGGCGACCCCGGCGACGATGGCCGAGGCCGACGACCCCAGCCCACGGCTGTGCGGGATCGAGCCGCGGGCGAGCAGGTGGAGGTGCTCGGGCACGGGCAGACCGAGCTGAGCGAAGCCGCTGACCAGTGACCGGTGAACCAGGTGGGAGGCGTCGCGCGCCACCTCGTCGGCGCCCTCACCCTCGACGTCGATGACCAGGCCACCCCCGGCCGTGACGGTGACCTCGATCTCGTCCCAGACACCGAGGGCGACCCCCACGGAGTCGAAGCCGGGGCCGAGGTTGGCACTGCTGGCCGGCACCCGGACCCGCACGCCGGTGCCCGGCGACAGCATCCGGGTGGTGTCGTCCCCCACCGGGTCCGTCACTCCAGCCCGAGGGCTCGGGCCACGGTGACGGCGTCGACCGGCACGCGCACCGGGGAGACCTTCGAGCCGTCGGCGTTCTTGAGGGCCCACTGCGGGTCCTTGAGCCCGTGACCGGTGACGGTGCACACGATGCGGGCGCCCGCGGGCACGAGGCCGGCCTCGGCGCAGGCGAGCAGACCGGCGACCGACGCGGCCGACCCCGGCTCGACGAAGACGCCCTCCCGCGAGGAGAGCAGCCGGTGGGCGCGCAGGATCTGCTCGTCGGTGACGGCGTCGATGCGCCCTCCCGACTCGTCGCGGGCGGCCACGGCGGAGTCCCAGGAGGCGGGGTTGCCGATGCGGATGGCCGTGGCGATGGTCTCGGGATCGTCGATCGGGTGACCGACGACCAAAGGCGCGGCGCCCGCCGCCTGGAAGCCCCACATGACCGGCACGTGGGTGGCGGGGCCCGGCTGGTCCGAACCCTTGTGGTACTGCGAGTAGCCGCGCCAGTAGGCGGTGATGTTGCCGGCGTTGCCGACGGGCAGGCAGTGGATGTCGGGGGCGTCACCGAGGGCGTCGACGACCTCGAAGGCCGCGGTCTTCTGACCCTCGATCCGGGCCGGGTTGACCGAGTTGACCAGCTCGACGGGATAGGCCTCGGCCAGCTTGCGGGCCACGGTGAGGCAGTCGTCGAAGTTGCCCTCGACCTGCAGGAGCGTGGCGCCGTGGGCGATCGCCTGGCTCAGCTTGCCGAGGGCGATCTTGCCATCGGGCACGAGCACACCGCAGGTCATCCCCGCCTTGACGGCGTAGGCCGCGGCACTGGCGCTGGTGTTGCCGGTCGAGGCGCAGATGACCGCCCTGGCCCCGTGCCTGGCCGCCATCGACATCGCGGTCGTCATGCCGCGGTCCTTGAAGGAGCAGGTGGGGTTGAGGCCCTCGTACTTGAGGTACACCTCAGCGCTGACGAGCGAGGAGAGGTGCTCGGCGGGGATCAGCGGGGTGCCGCCCTCGAGGAGGGTGATCACGGGCGCCCCGTCGAGCATGGGCAGGCGGTCGGCGTACTCGCGGATCACTCCGCGCCACTGCTGGGCCATGGCGTCGTTACTCTCCCTCGACCCGCATGACGGAGCGGACGGACCGGACGATGGGCATCGACGCGAGCGCGTCGACGGTGGCCGACAGCGCGGCGTCGGTCGCGGTGTGGGTGACGACGACGAGTGACGCCCCCCGCTCACCCGGGGTCCCCGACAGGGCCTGCTGACGCACCGTCTCGATGGAGACCTGGTGGTCGGCGAAGGCGGAGGCGACCTGCGCGAGCACTCCCGGGCGGTCGGCGACGTCGAGGCTGATGTGGTAGCGGGTGAGGGCCTGACCCATCTCGAGGATGGGCAGGTCGGCGTAGGTGCTCTCGCCGGGTCCCCGCCCCCCACCGACCCGGTGGCGGCCCACGGCGACGACGTCACCGAGGATGGCCGACGCGGTGGGGTCGCCGCCGGCGCCCTTGCCGTAGAACATCAGCTGACCCGCGGCGTCGGCGTCGACGAAGACGGCGTTGAAGGCCTCGCGCACCCCCGCCAGCGGGTGCGAGCGCGGGATCATGGCCGGGTGCACCCGGACGGAGACCCCGGTGGTGCCGTCGGCGGCGTCGACCTTCTCGCAGATCGCGAGCAGCTTGACGACACAGTCCATCTCGCGGGCGGCGGCGACATCGGCGGCCGTGACGTCGGAGATGCCCTCGCGGTGGACGTGCTCGCTCGAGACCCGGGTGTGGAAAGCGAGGGACGCGAGGATGGCGGCCTTGGCGGCGGCGTCGAAGCCCTCGACGTCGGCGGTGGGGTCGGCCTCGGCGTAGCCCAGGGCCTGCGCCTGTGCGACCGCGTCGTCGAACGCGGCGCCTGTGGTGTCCATCTTGTCGAGCACGTAGTTGGTCGTGCCGTTGACGATGCCGATGACCTTGCGCACGTCGTCGCCGGCCAGCGACTCGCGCAGAGGGCGCAGCAGGGGGATCGCCCCGGCGACGGCGGCCTCGTAGTAGAGGTCGACCTCGTGCTCTTGGGCGGCGGCATACAGGGTCGGCCCGTCCTCGGCCAGCAGGGCCTTGTTGGCGGTGACGACGGAGGCTCCGTGCTCCATGGCGCGCAGGATGAGGGTGCGGGCGGGCTCGATGCCGCCGATGACCTCGACGACGATGTCGGCGCGCGTAACGAGCTCGTGGGCGTCGGTGGTGAACAGGGCCGGGTCGACGCCCGAGGCGCTGCGGTCGCGCCCGGCCCGGCGCACGGCGATGCCGACGATCTCGAGCGGGCGACCGACCCTGGCAGCGAAGTCGTCGCCGTGCTCGGTGATCAGCCGGGCGACCGACGAGCCGACGACGCCGCACCCGAGGAGCGCGATCCGCAGCGGCTCACCGGTGCTCGCGCTGGGTGTGCCGCTGGCGCGGGGGTCGGCGGGGCTCGGGGTCACGAAAGAGATCCTGCCGTCTGTCCACGGGGTGGACGCTGATCATTCCGCGATCCGGACTCTTTGCCGCACGGGTGCGGGGTCGGCTGGGCGTCGTCTGGGTGGCTGGTGGGGCTGGTGGGGCTCACCGGGCTCACGGCATGTCCAGGGCCAGGAGGTCGTCGATGCTCTCGCGGCGCACGATGACCCGGGCGACCCCGTCGCGCACGGCGACGACGGGAGGGCGGGGCGTGTGGTTGTACTGGTTCGACAGCGCCCGGCAGTAGGCACCTGTCCCCGGCACCGCGAGCAGGTCGCCCGCGCGCACGTCGGCCGGGAGGAACTCGTCCATGACGACGATGTCGCCGCTCTCGCAGTGCTTGCCCACCACGCGCGAGAGGACGCCGGGGGCGTCACTGCGGCGGCTGGCCAGGGTGCAGGAGTAGTTCGCGTCATAGAGGGCGGTGCGGATGTTGTCGCTCATCCCCCCGTCGACCGAGAGGTAGGTGCGGGTCGCGCCGGCATCGAGCGCCACCTGCTTGACGGTGCCGACCTCGTAGAGCGTGAAGGTGCTCGGGCCCGCGATGGCCCGGCCGGGCTCGACCGAGACCCTCGGCACCCCGACCCCGTGGGCCCGGCACTCGCGCTCGACGATGTCAGCCAGGCCGGCAGCGAGGGCCTTCGGCGGCAGGGGGTCGTGCTCCGTGGTGTAGGCGATGCCGAAGCCTCCCCCGAGGTCGAGCTCGGGCAGCTCGAGGCCGTGCTCACGCGACACGTCGGCGTGCAGACCGAGGATCCGGCGGGCCGACACCTCGAAGCCGGCGGTGTCGAAGATCTGCGAGCCGATGTGGCTGTGCAGGCCGATCAGCTCGAGGTCGGGGGCGTGCGCGAGGATCTCTCGGACCGCCTCTGCGGCGGCGCCACCACTCAGCGAGAAGCCGAACTTCTGGTCCTCGTGGGCCGTGGCGATGAACTCGTGCGTGTGCGCCTCGACCCCGACGGTCACGCGGACCATGACTCGCGCGACCCGACCCTGACGGGCTGCGACCTGCGCCAGCCGCTCGATCTCCTCAAACGAGTCGACGACGATACGGCCCACCCCGCGGTCGCCGTAGGCCACCGCCGCCTCGAGCTCGGCCACCGACTTGTTGTTGCCGTGCAACCCGATCCGCTCACCCGGCATCTGCGCCCGCTGGGCGACTGCCAGCTCACCGCCCGAGCAGACGTCGAGCCGCAGGCCGTCGTCGCGGATCCACCGTGCGACCTCGGTGCACAGGAACGCCTTGCCGGCGTAGTAGACGTCGGCGCCACCGCACAGGTCATCGAACGCCTCGGACCAGGCGTCGCGGAACTCGGCGGCACGCCGCCGGAAGTCCAGCTCGTCGAGGACGTAGGCCGCAGTGCCGACCTGGGCTGCGAGGTCGAGGACGCTCATCCCACCCACCGTGAGCACCCCGTCGGTGCCCCGTGCGACCGAGTCGGCCCACAAGGTGGGGACGAGGGTGTTGACGTCGTGGGGGACGGCCAACCACGACGGCCGGCCGTATCCGTCGGCGTGCAGTGCTCCGGCCTCGTGCGCGCGCATTGGCCCAGCCTAGGGCCGACCCCCCGTGGCGAACGCTCGCCCCTGCTCGGCGAAGCCCTCGACGAGGTCGACGAGCTCGTCGGGGTCGAAGGGCTTGGCTACGAAGGCGTCCACACCGACCGCCCCCGCCCGCTTGCGCTCGTGGTCCTGCATCGCCGCGGTGACCATGACGACCGGCACGTGCCGGGTGGCCTCGCGCTCACGAAGCCACGACACGACCCACCAGCCGTCTCGAGGTTCCATCTGGGCGTCGACGACGACGACCGTCGGCAGGGGGTCGGAACCCTCGAGCAGGTCGACAGCGGCCTGGCCGTCGGGACGGTCGACCACCAGGAAGCCGGCCAGCTCGAGGTTGACGCGGATGAGCAGCCGGATGGAGTCGGTGTCGTCGACCACCAGCACCCAGCCGGGGCGGCGCACGAAGGCCCCCGGCGACCCCGCGGGTCCGGGCTCGGGGGGCGCCGCCGGTTCCATGAAAGGCACCCTAGGCTGCTACCCTCGCCGGGCACGCGGAAACGGCGAGAACTCCCTCGGAGTCGTCATCCAGATGCATGCGGCCGAGTGGTCTCGGCCCCCGTAGCTCAGGGGATAGAGCGCCGCCCTCCGGAGGCGGAAGCGCAGGTTCGAATCCTGCCGGGGGCACCACCGTGCAGGTCTCTGACCTGCGGAAACGTCATTCGGGGTCCGGCGCGTGCAACAGACGTGCAACAAGCCAACGCGGCGTGGTTGCCCCACGGTCACGTGCTACCACAGCTGCCGGGCTGCGGCCCTCTCCCGCCGCGCCAACGCCTCCACGGCGGCTCGAACAGCGGTCACGAGGGCAGGGAGGTCGCGGTCGTACAGGCGCCCGGAGTCGATCCTGCGGGTGAGGTCGTCGACGACCTCGACGAACCCGGCGACCGTGGCCGGGCGAATCGGCACCGGGACCTCCACCCGGTGGTGCTGCACCACGGTGACCGTCTTGATCGTCTCGACCTGTCGGTCGTTCACCTGCACCGCGGCGAGGCCGGAGGCGGCCGCGCGGGCTTGTTCCCAGGCCCGGTGTCGGCACGCGGCTGAGCACCATTTCGGCACCCTTCCACGGGCTGGGACCTCGACCTCGGCGGCGCACCAACTGCACTTGATGACCTGCCCGGGTGCGCGCGGAGACGACCGTCTCGGGGCGCCCGGCCGCCCCTCTTCAACTGCTGATTGTGGGCTGCTCACGCGTCGCCTACGGGGGTCGAGTAGGTCTCGGCTCTTCCTCACAACGATAGGCCCCGACCCCGGAGTGCATGAGGTGTGTGGGCCATGGGTTGTGACGCTTTCGCGGGGTACGACGACGACGTCTGGGAGTCGGGGTCAGGCGCGGGCCTCGGGTGGGGTTGCGTCGGGCTCCGCGCGCGATCACGGGCCTTACGGGAGCGTGGGAGGCCGCACGATGGAGGTCAGGGCAGGTCGGGGTCTGGGTGGGTCTCGGCGAACTCGTCGGCGGCGTCATGGTCTATGAGGCCTTCGTCGAGGAGCCACTAGACGGCGCGGCGCTGGGCGCGTACGTCCTTGAACGCGTCCCAGCTCGAGATGAGCTGGGTGTGGCGCTGATGGAGCCGGTCCTTGACGTCGGAATGATCCGCGTCCCCGGAGGGCGTCGGCTAGTCGCAGCAGTGGCCGTAGTCGTTCTGATCCGCGACGCGTGGCGATCTCGTCGAGGTCGAGCCGGTCGAGGTCGAGCCGAGGCTCAGGGTGCGACCCCGGCCGGCACCGACCGACTGTCCTGGTCTGCCATCGGAGGCTTGCTCGCGACGACCGGGGAGGCCTCCCGCCAGCGGTACGCGCAGCAGCTCGTTTCCGCCGCCTGGTGACAGGTCCACCAACAGGTCGATGTCACTGCCCGATGTGGCCTCACCGCGGGACTACGCGCCTCACCTGCGATCCGCCGACCTCGGCTCGATGGCCTCGCAGTGCTGCGCAACCTCGCGGTCATCGGCGAGGCTGGGCGGTCGCTGCCGACCGAGACGAAGGAGTCCATGCCCGCCGTTCCCTGGGCGTCGATCGCCGGCTTGCGCAACATCGTCGTGCACGAGTACTTCCGCGCAATCCCGACTTGGTCCTCGACGTTGTCGGCCGCGGCGGTGTGACGCGGCTACGAATGCGCGTCCGCGCATCGAGGCGTGCCCTCGGGTGATCCCGTCAGGGCTTCGCGACCCTAGAGGTCCAACAGCAGCGCAAGTGTTTCGCGGACCTCGTTGAGGACCACGGGGCCGACATTGCCCGTGCGCTCCTGGATCCGGGTCGTCGCGACGGATCGCACGTGCTGGCACTGCGCCGAGGAGCGAGCCACGAGCCGGTTGACCTCATCGGGGTCGATCAGCACCTCGGTGCTGCTCGGGCGGATCGTCTGGGTCAACGGCACGACCTGGACGACGTTGGGTCCGCCTCGAAGGATCCGGGCGGCCGTCACGACGATGGCCGGGCGACGGAGTCCGGCCTCGCTACCGGCAGGCATGCCGAGGTCGAGTTCGACGACGTCACCCGGCGTCAGCATCGAGCCACGCCGCCTCGTCCTCGGTGAGCTGTGCCGCGAGGTCCCGCGCCATGGCGTCCTGGCGGAGCGCGCGGATGGCCTTGCTCACCGTCTCATCGATCGTCTCGTGGCGTTCGGCCGCCAAGCGCGTCACCCGCGCGTGAGTGTCCCTACTGATGCGGATCGTCGTCGTCTCGGCCATGTCTCCACGGTAACGCGTGTAGACAATTCCGTCTACAAGCGGGATCCACACCGAGCAGAGCCATGGAAGTGCGCGAGCAGCCCCCACCCATCCCGGTAGCCCGGCTCGCGGCGGTGTGGGACGGCCGCACTCGAGGCGGGACTGACGCAGGTTTTCACCCGGGTGGTGGGGGTGAGGGCGTGCCCAGATGTTGTGGTGCGACGCGGGAGTGCGAGATAGGTGCTTGGACTCTGTTGCTGGGGTGAGCTGCTGCCGTTTCAGGGTCCCTTCGGTGTCATCACGGGGATGGAGTCGTGCCCCGGGACGGTGAGTCCGGGCAACGCGGCCGGTGCGAGGAGGACGAGTACGCCGAGTAGGAGGAGGACAAGCGCGGTGCAGTAGGTGGCGGTTCGCCGCCAGGGCAGCATCTTCTCGATGGCGATGAACCCCGCGACGATGGCCATCCAGGTCACGCTCATGACGCCCAACGCAAACAAGGACGCCATCAGTGCCCAGCAGCACCCGACGCACCACACACCGTTGTTTGCGCCCATGCGAAGGGCGCCGAGCCATCCATCGCGCCATGACCCCAGGAGCGTGCCGAGCGGGCTGCGGCACTTGCCTAGGCAAACGTTCTTCAGCGGTGTCAGCTCGTAGACGGCCCCTAGGATCAGCATTGCTCCGGCGATGGGGCGCCCCGCCTGCCCCCACGACAACTCGCCTCCTGCCGCGCGGGTTCCAGCCAGCCCAACCACGAATGCCACAACTCCGAAACCCGCCCAGGTCACGAGGTACCCGCCGGTGAACACCAGCGGCCGCCATGGCGACTTGCCGCTCATGCGCGAGTACAGCGCGATCGTGGGTGCGACGGATGGGAACATCATCGCCGCCATCATCACGACCCAGGCGCTGAGGAACCAGCTGAACGTCCCGAGACCGGTCCACGGCCCGTTGTCCATGCCGCGCATCAGGTCGATCGTCCCCCACCAGGCGGCGCCGGCAAAGGCGAAGAGGACCGCGACGAGCCCCCACTGAGCGCGGCTGGCCGCGAACGCCGGACGAAGACCTCCGTCGGCGGACGAAGCCGCCGACCCGAGGTTGCTCATGCCGTCAGGCGGTCCATGAGAAGTCCGACTTGGACAATCCGGTCTTCCCTTCATACTCTATCCCGAAGGCATTGATCCGGGAACGTTTTGCCTCTGCCATCGTCAAATCCGAACCGGCTGGGTGGAACATCCCGGAGAACTTCACGGGCTCACCGGTCTCCACCCCGAACGGAACGATGTCCTCGATCTCGAAGTCGATGACGTCACCGACGCGGACGCTGTGGCGCAGCCCGTCATCGTCAACATCGATCGCCGCACGTTCAACACCCAACATCTCACCGATCAGTGGAGCCAGTCCCGCCATGGGCCCGCCCAGTTGTCCACTGAACACCTTGACGAGCTGACCGAACTGCGCGTCGGTCGTGAGGTCATCGATGAACACTCCGACGCGCCAGTTACCGTCCGCCATCACCTTCGGCGTATCGGCTATCAGCACGACCTTGCACCCCGAGACGTCGGTGCTGTCGACGGCTCCCTCGCGGATGTTGAAGACGAGAGTCACCCGACAGAAGTCGTAGGTGGCTCCATGCGCGAACGAAAGGTTGCACGGACACATGAGCTCACACGAACAGGTTTCGACGTAGCTACCCGCCAGGTTCCACGACATCAGGCCCTCCCTTGCGCCAGATCCTGAGTGTCCCGCCGCACCGCAGAGACGTCAAGGGCCTGCCACGCCGCTGCACGTTGGCCACACCCGTCCTCATCCGCACGAGCACGGGGATCGTCACGTGGAGCGCAGCAGGTCCAACGACGAGTACGTCGTCATCGGGGTCGATCCCCACAACCTGTCGGCAACCATCGGGGTCGTCGACGACCAGGAGCGACTGCTCGGTTTGGGTCGGTTCCCGACGGACCGCGGCGGGCTACGCCGCCGTGCGGACGTACGCGAAGGAGTGGCTCGAGCGGGTGTGAGCGGTCGAGGGCGCGAACGGAGCCGGTCAGCCCCTGGCGCAGCGACTCCTTGAGGACGGTGAGGACTTGGTCGCCGTCCCGGCCAAGCTCGCGGCCCGGGTGCGCCTGTTCGACACCGCGCGCAACCGCAAGACCGACGCCCTGGACGCCTACTCGATCGCAGTGATCGCCGTCCGCACCGAGGGACAACGGGTCCTGGAGGTCGACGGGGAGCTCGAGGCGCTGCGGTTGCTCGCCGACCCCCGCGAGGCCCTGACCCGCCGACGGGTCCAGACCGTCGGCCGCCCGCAGGCCTTGTTGGCTGAATTGCTTCCCGGGCAGGCGAAACGCGACCTCACCACCGCCAGCGCCGCCCGGGTCCTGTTCGCCGACGACGAACTGCTCGTGCAGTGCGGGCCGTGGCGCCTGCGCACTGCGCTGTCCAACATCGCCGGGACGCAGGAGAGCACTGGCTACGCCTGGCACCGCACGGCCGGCCGGAACACCTTCGCTGACCGACCACGGCGTCACCTTCGCGACGAACTCGAGCCGGGAGACTGTGCGTGTCGTTCGTGGAGCCCGTCCGCGCCATCGGACCCCCACCGGCCTCCTTCAGCACCCTGCCGCAATGGTCACCGTCGGCCACCCGGAAGTGCTGGCCGCCCACCTGGGGCACTGATCCTCGGCAACTCGCAGACCGCGCCATCTACAAGCTTGATGACCAGCAGGAGTTCCCCGACTACAACTGACCGTGCCGCAGCCGCGAACCCTCGTCATCGCCGAACGACAGGCGACGACATGGGACGGCCGCACTCGCGGCGGAAGGGGACGAGTCTCGCCGCTCGCGCCTGTGGACGGGGCCTGATGCAGACTGGCCCGATGCAGACTGGCCCGATGGACTGGACGCGCCAGGGGCTGGTCGGAGCTGGATTCGAAGGCTTCGTGCCATTCGCCGAGTTGCCCTCGTCCGCCGTGCCCCGAGGGCCCGGCATCTACGTGGTGCTTCGGGAGCGAGCGGATGTCCCGGCGTTTCGTGTCAGCAGCCCTGCCGGATGGTTCAAGGGCAAGGATCCGTCGGTATCCCCGGAGACGTTGGAACAGGCTTGGGTTCCGAGGGCGCAGGTGCTCTACATAGGTAAGGCGAGTACCGGAGCGTCCGGCCGGCGTGGTTTGGCGAAGCGCCTCGACGAGTACCGCAGGCACGGTGCCGGGGAGCCGGTCGGGCACTGGGGCGGCAGATACCTGTGGCAGTTGGTCGACGGTAGGACCCTGCTCGTTGCGTGGCGCGAGACGCCCAACGCGGAGGCTGAGGACGTCGAGTCCGAGCTCATCTCGCAGTTCGTCTCCGACTGGGGCAGTCGACCATTCGCTAACCGAAAGGCCGGGCGCGTCATCAAGGCGGGCTAGCAGTCTCGCGGCGAAGTGGGACGGCCACACTTGCGGCTACGGAAGGACGCTGCAGGCAGCGACGCGTTCACGGGGGCAGCAGGTCGAGGTACTTCCGTCGA
This sequence comes from Actinomycetota bacterium, assembly GCA_030853445.1. GTDB lineage: Bacteria > Actinomycetota > Actinomycetes > Actinomycetales > Dermatophilaceae > Lapillicoccus. The sequence goes on from JALYVC010000233.1 coordinate 11,812, forward strand.
GCCGGCATGGCGTGGATGACCATCTCGTCACCGCTCTCGAAGACGAGGACCACGGTCTCCAGCAGGCGAGCTGCGGTGTCGAAGCCCAGCCGTAGTTCCCGATCATGGGGGCCGTCCCCGTCGAGAGGCTCGACCCAGAGGGACCATTCAGCCGCCTGGATCGCGTCCTCCGGGGCGACGCCGTGCTTGAGTGCGCTCGGGTGGACCGTCACGCAGGGAGCTTGGCCAGCGCGGCCCGGATCGCCTCGGACCTGCTCATGCCGTTCTTGGCGGCGGCGGCGTCGAGAGTCTCGAGCTCATCGGCCGTCAACCGGACCGCGACGACCTGCATGGGTTCGGCACCTCGGCCGGGGCGCCCGCGCCCGCGGCGCCGGAGCTCGTCGACGTCGTATCCCGCCTCGGCCTCGTCAGCCCAGCTCTGGATCTGCTCGTCGTTCACCATTGGGATATCGTATGACGAAAATCGTCGAGCTTCCACGTGGACTTTTGTGTGTGAGTCTGCCCATGGTGGCCGACAGAGGGTGGAGGGGACATGGGCACAAGCCTTGTCAGACGCCGGCGACGTAGGCGGTGAGGAAGTGGACGCCGTGGCGGTCGAGGTTGCCGCGAGCGCGGTCGTCGTGCTCGGTGGTGCGGGGGTCGGCATGTCGCGCGAGGATCTGAGCGTCGCGGAGCGAAGACGGCCGGGTCGGAGGCGCTGAGGCGGTCGATGTGGGCGAAGCGGAAGTAGCCGCGGACGGCGTGCATCATCGTGTTGACCGTGGAGTCCATCAGTGGTCGCTCGCCTAGCTGGCGGTTGTACAGCTCGATGTGGTCGCGTTGGATCCCGACCAGCGGGTCGAGGCCGTGGGTCTGACACCAGGTGGACCACTCCCGCAGCTGGTAGGCGTAGAGGGTGTGGGTGCGCCCGGCGTACCTGGCGGGGTAGGACACCGCCGCCAGTTGCGCGGTCGTCATCGTGGCTGGCTGGAACGGTAGGAGGGTCGTGGGGTTGGGCATGGCGTCACCTCTCGCGGCGACCCGACCGACGCTTGGACCCCGCTCGCCGCCAACACGGCCAGGCACCTGGCCGGCTCGACGCTAGACCCGATCCCCCGCCCTGGCCGCGTCCGCAGGCGGCGGAGTGGGCGGCCGCTCTCGCGGCGGGAGGGGACGCAGACGACGAGAGCAGTGACGCCGTTCTAGCGTGGCGGGATGATGTTCAGTCGCGACCTTCGTGACCTGGTGGCACTGGGCGAAGTGACCGTCTACATCAGGCTCTGGACACGGCCGCAAGTCAAGGTTGGTGGCCGGTACCGAACCGCCGGCGTCGTCATCGAGATCGACTCCCTCGAGGTGCTGCCTTTCTCCGCCGTGACAGCCGATGACGTGGCGGCCTCAGGTGAGACTAATCTCGAGGCGCTACGCCATCGAGCCGCCAACTCCGGGCCGATCAACGACGACACCCTCGTCCACCGAGTCGAGTTCCACGTCGTATAGCGACAGGCGGCGGACGGGGACCGCCGCTCTCGCGCGGACGGGGACGGCCGCTCTCGCGGCTACTAGACACTGGCTGCAGGACCGGCGTCTGGCCAGACTCGGTCTAGGTGATCGGCGGGCAGCTCTCCTTGCGGCTGCCCACCAGCGGGATCAGTGTGGCTCACTTCCGGTCTGCGGCCCGTCGGTCACCGCTGACGAGGCGTGGCTCAAGAAGGGACTGCCCTGCTCGTAGTAGCCCGTGGTAGTACTGCCCACCTCGCCGTCCCCTCATCGGCACGAACAGGCGGGAGCATCACGTGGAGCGCAGCAGGTACAACGACGAGCACGTCATCATTGGGGTCGATCCCCACAAGTTGTCCGCGACCATCGAGGTCGTCGACGGCTGTGAGCAGTTGCTCGGCTCTGGCCGGTTCACGACCGACTCGGCGGGCTACGCCGCGATGCGGACCTACGTCAAGACGTGGCCTCATCGAGTGTGGGCGGTCGAGGGCGTGAACGGCGCGGGTCGGCCGCTGACCCAACGCCTGCCCGAAGACGGTGAGGACGTCGTCGACGTCCCGGCCAAGCTCGCCGCGCGGGTGCGCTTGTTCGACACCGGCCACAACCGCAAGACCGACGCCCTCGACGCGCACTCGATCGCCGTGGTCGCCGTCCGCACCGATGGCCTGCGGGTCCTGAAGGTCGACGGGGAGCTGGAGGGTGCGGATGCTGTCTGACCGGCGGGAGGCCCTGACCCGCCGCCGGGTGGAGACCGTCAACCGGCTGCAGGCTTTGCTGCCGGAACTGATTCCAGGACAGGCGAAACGCGACCTCTCCACCGCTGAGGCCAAGGCGATGCTGGCCAGTATCCGCCCCCGCGACATCGCCGGACCCGCCGGCGGATCGCCGCGGAAGAGCTGGCCGAGCTGGTCGCGGTCGAGGTCAAGATGAAGAAGGCCACCGCCGAGCTGAAGACGATCGTCCTGGCCCGCAGGTCGCGCCTGATGGACCTGCACGGCGTGGGACCCGTGGTCGCCGCCCGGGTCCTGGCCGACGTCGGCGACGTCGCCCGGTTCGCTGACCGCAACCGGTTCGCGTCGTGCTTATGGCTGACCGGGACCGCGCCGCTCGACGCTTCGTCCGGGGAGCAGAACCGGCACCGGCTCTCGCGGGCCGGGAACCGCCGGATGAACCATATGATCCAGATCGCCGCGGTCACCCAGCTGCGCCTCGACACCGACAGCCGCGCCTACTACCGGCGTAAGCGCGCTGTGGGCAGAAGCCCCTCGAGGCCATGAGTTGCCTGAAGCGCCGAATCTCCGACGCCATCTATCGTCAGCTCCTTGCCGACGCCGAACGCGACGTCGAGCGAGCCGCAGAGACGGGTCCGGGAGGGCACTGCGGGGCGTCTCAAGAATCCAGCGCGGCCGACCTACCCCCGCACATCGACACTTCGGATCAGCCACTTCCCGGACCCGCAGCACCGACGCTACGCCCAGCCCCAGCCCCTAGGAAGACCCACCGGCGCGCCCTCGCCAGCACCCCTTAACAACAGAAGGGAGCCGGAAAAGACGCAGGTTGAGGTGGGATGTGGTGGGGTCCCCGGACTTGACCTGTGAGTCCAGCGCTTCCCGTAGGGGCGCGGTGCCACGTGTGGCGCCCTGCTGCTGGGCTCTGGCGCTGTCGGCGCCTGTACTGCAGGATCCTGTCGTGAAGCTCAAACTCGACCTGCACGAGATCTACAACCGAGGTGACGAGATCGAGCGAGCGCTTCAGGCCGTTATCGACGAGGCGATCGAGAAGAAGGCGCCCCTGGTGGAGATCATCCCGGGGAAGGGCTCGGGTCAGCTCAAGAAGCGCGTGCTGCGGTTCCTGGATCGCAAGGACATCAAGGCCCTTTACCACCGGGTCGAGAAGGACTCCGACAACTTCGGCCGGGTCTTCGTCCACTTCAGGTGGAAGTAGTAGGCGGCTGCGGCTCCGTCCCGTGGCGGTCGCGGCAATGGTGGGCAGCGTCGGTCGCAGCGTCGCCGACGGTCGGATCTCGGTCGGGGTACGGCCCGGCGAGCGCACACTTCGTGGCGGCTGGCACGTCTGGGTGCGACGATCTGGAGGTGCCCGTTTCGATGCACTGCCCCAGGTGCAAGCACCCACTGGCCGCCGACGATCCAGAGGGGCTGGCCGACGCCATGTTGGCGCACCTTCGCGAGGTGCATGCCCACGAGCCACCACGCGAGCATGTGCTGGCGCGAATCGCCCAGCAGAACCGAGGCGACGGCAACCGATGACGTCTGAGACAACGGAGCAGGCCGAGGAGCCCGGCCAGAGCGAATGCTGGTGCTGTGGCCGACCCACCCCATCCGGGCAGATAGTCCATCTCGACAGCCACCCCGAAGTTGCCATATGCCTGGGGTGCGCGCGGTTCGTCGCACACCGGGCGAGTGAGATCGAGGACCGACAACGAACCGGTCCCGCCGTGCTAGTTCGCGACGTCGTGCGGCGCGTGCGTAGTGCTGTCGTTGACCACGGCTGGCACAACAAGCCGATGGTTGGCCCCGGACTGCGGTGGCTCGGCCGCCACCTGCCGTGAGCCCAACTCTCCGGGCGCCACGCAGATCGGGACGCGTCAGCGACGCGCGCCTACGCGGCGGAGGGGGACGGCCGCACTCGCGGCGATAGGACACAGGGCTTGACCGGGTGCTGGCGCCGATTGAGAACGTTGACTAA
>JALYVC010000253.1 GCA_030853445.1 Actinomycetota bacterium
CCCCCGGGCCGTGCGGCTGCTCACCTCGGCCGGGCTCGTCGGTGCGCTGCCGGCCGTCCTCACCGGATGGAGCGACTGGAACGAGACCAACGGGTCCGAGCGCCGGGTCGGGCTCGTGCACGCGGCCGGCAACGCGGTCGGGCTCGGTCTGGTCGCCGGGTCCCTGCTCACCGACCGACCCGGCGTGCGGCGCTGCCTCTCGCTGGCCGGTCTCGCCGTGCTCGGGGGTGCCGGCTGGCTGGGCGGGCACCTGTCCTTCGCCCTCGGTGTCGGGGTCGACACGACCGCCTTCCTGAAGCCTCCTACCGAGTGGACCGACGCCTGCGCCGAGGCCGACGTGCGCGTCGACAAGGCCATGGCCGTCACGGTGGAGGGCACCCCCGTCCTGGTCGTGCGCCGGCCGCAGGGCATCGTCGCGATCGGCGACCGCTGCACCCACCGGGGGGCACCGTTGCACGAGGGTGACATCGAGGACGGCTGCGTGGTCTGCCCCTGGCACGCAGCGAAGTTCTCCCTCGACGACGGGAGCGTCCTGCGCGGACCGGCGTCGCGGCCCGAGTCGGTCTTCGACGTACGGGTGGTCGACGGGCGGGTCGAGGTGCGCCGCGACGAGGAGCGGGCCCTGCGGCTGAACCCCACCCGCTGAGGGCGACCGCAGGTCGTCCAGCCCCCTCCCGCGCGTTCCGAACACGCGGGGGGGGGTCAGAGGAGGGTGCGGATGGCGGCGATCGCCCCCGCGAGGTAGCGGTCGACCGCCACTCGCTCCTGCGGCGTCAGGCTGGTGTCGAGGGTGCCGAGCGCGGTGAACATCGGGGCCATCCGGCGGATGACCTCGGCTCGACCCTCGTCGGTGAGATGGACCTCGGTACGACGCCCGTCGTGGGCGTGGGCGCGTCGCTCGACGTGACCGTGGGCCTCGAGCCGGTCGACGACCCCCGAGGCGGCGGCGCTCGTGACTCCGAGGCGGTGCGCCAGCTCGGCCGGACCGAGCGGATCGGCGGAGAGGTGGCGCAGGGCGTGCAGCTCGGAGGTGCTGAGGTCGGCGCGTCGGGCCACGGCGGCGGGCACCGATCCCGCGACGTCGATGAGCGTCTGCAAGGTGGTGAGCGTCTCACTCGGCTGCCAGCCGGGGATGGCATCGGCCACCCCCGAGGGTCGCCTCGCGCCGCGCTGCGTGCTAGAAATATGTCACCGACTTAGTTATCTGTTGACCAAGGTGCTGACTCATCGTATCTCCCTCACGGTGACGGCGCCCGGAGAGGACCCCCGTGGCCGCCCGCCGCACCGACAACGACCCCGCCGCCCGCCGGACCCGCCCACGCATCGGCCCCCGGGTCGTGCTCGGGGCGGTCGTCGTCCTGATCGCCTGGCTCGCCGTCGGTGGCATCGGTGGGCAGTCGATCGGCCAGCTGTCGTCGCTGCAGAAGAACGACAACGCCTCGTTCCTGCCCGAGGCTGCGGAGTCGACCAAGGTGGCCGAGGCCGCCAGGGCCTTCTCCGACCAGGGCACCCTGCCGCTGATCGTCGTGGCCGAGCGTGACTCGTCCCTCACCCCGGCCGACCTCGCGGCGGCCCAGACCTTCGCCGCGAAGCTGCCGGCGCTCCCGCTCGAGCTCGGGGGCACGGCCGCGACGGTCGGTGACTACCTCGTGTCGCCGCAGGTGGCAGCGGTCCCGAGCAAGGACGGCAAGGCCTTCCTGGTCGTCCTGACCCTGTCCACCACCAAGACGGCGCAGAAGGTCGGCGACGCCACCCCGCTGACCGTCATCACCACCGCGGTGAAGGCCGCGGTCGAGACCGACCTGCAGAAGGCGGGCTACACGGCATACGTGACCGGCCCGGCGGGCTTCATCGGTGACCTCGTCTCGGCCTTCGCCGGCATCGACGGCATCCTGCTGCTCGTCGCCCTCGGCGTCGTGCTCGTCATCCTGCTCGTGGTCTACCGCAGCCCGGTGCTGCCCTTCGCCGTCCTGCTCACCGCCGGCTTCGGCCTGTCGGCCGCCGGGCTCGTGGTCTACAAGCTCGCCGAGGCCGGCCACATCACCGTCACCGGGCAGAGCCAGGGCATCCTGTCGATCCTCGTCGTCGGCGCCGCGACCGACTACTCGCTGCTGCTGGTCGCGCGCTACAAGGAGGAGCTGCACAACGAGGAGTCGACGTGGGTCGCCCTGCGCACGGCGTGGCGCGCCACCGTCGAGCCGATCGCGGCCAGCGCGGCCACCGTCGTGCTCGGCCTGCTCTCGCTCACGCTGGCCGAGCTCAAGGGCACCTCGGGGCTCGGCCCGGTCGGCGCGCTCGGCATCCTCGGCGCCCTGGTGGCCGCCCTCACCCTGCTGCCCGCTCTGCTCCTGCTGGGACGCCGCTGGATCTTCTGGCCGGCCATCCCCCGCGTCGACCACACCCACCGCTCCGACTCGCTCGACTCCGGTCGCGGCTGGGGTCGCGTCGCCCGCTTCGTCGGTCGCCGTCCGCGGGCGACCTGGGTGGTCACCGCCCTCGTACTGCTCGCCGCCGCGTCGTTCCTGCCGACGCTCAAGGCCGACGGCATCTCGCAGTCCGACACGTTCCTCACCAAGGTCGACGCCGTCAAGGGCCAGGACGTGCTCGTGCGCCACTTCGACGCCGGCTCGGGCTCACCGGTGCTCGTCATCGCGCCGCAGGCGAGCGCAGCCGCCGTGCTCTCCACCCTCGGCAGCGAGCAGGGCGTCTCGAACCCGTATGCCGGGGCGGCCCCCGGCGCCCCCACCAAGGTGGTGGGCGGGCAGGTGCTCGTGCAGGCGACGCTGGCCGACTCGGCCGACTCACCCGCCGCCGTCGACACCGTGCGCCGCCTGCGCACCGACCTGGCGCAGGTCAGCCCGCAGGTGCTGGTCGGCGGGGCGACGGCCCAGACCCTCGACGTGCGCACCGCCGCGGACCGCGACCTGCGGGTCGTCATCCCCACGATCGTCGCCGTGGTCTTCGTCGTGCTCATGCTGCTGCTGCGCTCGCTCGTGGCGCCGGTGCTCCTCGTCCTGGCCAACATCCTGTCCTTCGGGGCGACGATGGGGATCTCGGCGCTGGTCTTCAACCACGTCTTCCACTTCCCGGGGGGTGACCCCACGACGGTGCTCTACGGCTTCGTCTTCCTCGTGGCGCTCGGCGTCGACTACTCGATCTTCCTCATGACGAGAGCGCGCGAGGAGACCGCCACCGTGGGCCCGAGGCGAGGGGTGCTCACCGCCCTGGCCGTCACCGGCGGGGTCATCACCAGCGCCGGCATCGTCCTGGCCGCCACCTTCGGTGCGCTGGCGGTGCTGCCGCTGCTCTTCCTCGCCGAGATCGCCTTCATCGTCGCCTTCGGCGTGCTCCTCGACACCCTCGTCGTGCGTTCGCTCCTGGTGCCGGCGCTGGCGGTCGACCTCGGTCGGTGGACCTGGTGGCCGGGACGAGCAGGTCGTGGTGGCCCGGACCAAGACGACTCCGATGCCCGGGGTCCCGACGCCGCGCTCGACACCCCGGAGGTCGCCGAGAGGCTTGCCTGACAAGCCCCTGCGCAACGGGGCCACGCGGGTCAGCTCACCGGCGCCTGCCCGTGGGGGTCCGTGGGGGTCCGGGGCAAGTGCGCACCGGCATCCCAGTCGACCGTCAGGTGCAGGGGTGATGCTTGACGCATGACCACGCACCCGTCCGCCGCGCTCCTTCAGGCCGTCGCCACCGTGCTCCCCGTGGGTGCGCTCGTCGTGGCGAGCCTCGTCGGCGCGACTCTGCGCCCGGACGAGCGCTCGGCCCTCACCTACCGCGCGGCCGTCGCCGTCGGCCTCGCCGTCGGCCTCACCTCGCTCGTCGGGCGTCTTCCGCTCGACCTCACGGCGTATGCCGCCCTGGCCGCCGCCCTGCTCATCCCCCTGCGCCGCGCGGCCGGGACCGGTCTGCTGCTGGTCGCCGCCCTCGGAGCCCTGGCCCGGGGCGACCTCGCGGTCCACCAGCGGCCGGTCGTCCTCGGAGGGCTCGTGGCGGGAGTGCTCGCCGCCGTGGTCGGCAC
>JALYVC010000279.1 GCA_030853445.1 Actinomycetota bacterium
GGTCAAGGAGGGCCTGCGCAACGTCGCCGCAGGCGCTGCCCCGGCCAGTCTCAAGCGCGGCATGGACAAGGCCGTCGAGGCGGTCAACGACCGACTCCTGGAGGACGCCCGCGACATCGAGGGCAAAGAGGAGATCGCCCAGGTCGCGGCGCTGTCCGCTCAGGACGAGACCATCGGCGGGATCATCGCCGAGGCCTTCGACATGGGCGGCAAGGACGGCGTCATCACCGTCGAGGAGTCTTCGACGACGACGACCGAGCTGGAGTTCACCGAGGGCATGCAGTTCGACAAGGGCTACATCTCGGCGTACTTCGTCTCCGACCCCGAGCGCATGGAAGCCGTGGTCGAGGACTGCTACATCCTGATCAACCAGGGCAAGATCTCGTCCATCTCCGACATCCTGCCGGTGCTCGAGAAGGTCGTGCAGTCGGGCAAGCCACTGCTCATCGTGGCTGAGGACGTCGACGGCGAGGCCCTGTCGACCCTCGTGGTCAACAAGATCAAGGGCACCTTCAACGTCGTGGCCGTCAAGGCTCCCGGCTTCGGTGACCGCCGCAAGGCCATGCTGCAGGACCTCGCCATCCTCACCGGTGGGCAGGTCATCGCCGAGGAGGTCGGCCTCAAGCTCGACCAGGCCGAGCTCGAAACCCTTGGGCAGGCCCGTCGCGTCGTCGTGACCAAGGACAACACCACGGTCATCGAGGGTGCCGGCGACAAGGCCGAGGTCGACGCCCGTGTGGGTCAGATCAAGGCCGAGATCGAGCGCACCGACTCCGACTGGGACCGCGAGAAGCTCCAGGAGCGCCTCGCCAAGCTCGCCGGCGGCGTCTGCGTGATCAAGGTCGGCGCACACACCGAGGTCGAGCTCAAGGAGAAGAAGCACCGCATCGAGGACGCCATCTCGGCGACCCGCGCGGCCATCGAGGAGGGCATCGTCGGTGGTGGCGGTTCCGCCCTCATCCACGCGCTGTCCGCGATCGACACCCTCGCCCTCGACGGTGACGAGGCCACCGGTGCGTCCATCGTGCGCAAGGCTGCGGTCGAGCCGCTGCGCTGGATCGCCGAGAACGCCGGTGTCCAGGGCTACGTCGTCACCTCCAAGGTGGCCGAGATGAAGCCCGGTCAGGGCTACAACGCGGCGACCGGTGAGTACGGCGACCTGATCAAGGCCGGCGTCATCGACCCGGTCAAGGTCACCCGGTCGGCGCTGCGCAACGCCGCGTCGATCGCCTCGATGATCCTCACGACCGACACCCTGATCGTCGAGAAGCAGGAGGACGCCCCGGAGCCCGCAGCCGGTGGCCACGGCCACGGCCACGGTCACTGACCTCAGGCACCCAGCACCACCCAGCACCACGAGCACGACCCAGCACGACCGACGGCCCCACCCCGATCTGCGCGGGTGGGGCCGTCGCCATGCGTGCGCGAGGGGGCCGCGCCGCCCGCTGAGCAGCCCCACGGCCGGCGCGGCCCCTTCTCACGTCGCCCTGCACGACGCTGCGTGCAGCTCGCAGGTCGGGCAACCCTCGCCCCGGGTCCAGGGGGGCGAAGGCTGCTCCCGCAGGGCGGGGAGCGCCGCGCGTCGTCGGCCTGGAGGGTGCCGACGGCGGCGGGGTCGCGGAGGGTCAGGAGGCGGCAGCCACGCGGTCCGACCCGAGGTAGATCGCCTCGCGGTCGTCCTGGGTCAGCCCACCCCAGACGCCGTACGGCTCGCGCACCCGCAGGGCGTGCTCGCGGCACAGGGTCTGGACCGGGCAGGTGACGCACACGGCCTTGGCCGCGCTGTCACGGTCGCGCCGAGCGGGCCCGCGCTCGCCCTCGGGGTGGAAGAACACCTCCGGGTTCGCGCGGCGACAGGACCCGTCGAGCTGCCAGTCCCACAGGTCGGCCACCGGGCCGGGTAGACGGGAGATCTCAGCCATTCGTGTGCCCTTCAGGTCGTCGGCCTCACGCCCCCTGGGGCAGTCGGCATGATCGGTACCGGGAGCGGGTGACGGTGACCATCCTCCGGCGCGGGCGCCCTCTCACGAAGCCTCCCCCTGCTCCGACGCTAACGACCGGATCTTCCGGTGCTGGTACGGTCTTGGTCAGGATTTGACCAAGAAGTGAGCGGCGGCGGTGCCCGGGTGCGCCCCCGCCGCCGGGGCGCCACCGGGTCGCGTCGTGCGAGGTGCCGTACGGGGCACTGCTCCTGCGGCTCTAGAATCGGGGCATGACCACCGGAGGGTTCGACGTCCCCGCCCCGTTCGCCACACTCGGGCTGACCTACGACGACGTGCTGCTCCTGCCGGGGGAGACCGACGTCATCCCCAGCGAGGTCGACACGACCAGCCGCCTGACCCGTGAGATCTCGCTGCGCATCCCACTGGTGTCGTCGGCGATGGACACCGTCACCGAGTCGCAGATGGCGATCGCGATGGCCCGACAGGGTGGCATCGGGGTGCTGCACCGCAACCTGTCGATCGAGGACCAGGCCTACCAGGTCGACCTCGTCAAGCGCACCCAGACCGGCATGATCTCCAACCCGGTGACCATCGGGGCCGATGCGACCCTCGAGGACCTCGACACCGTCTGCGGGGAGTATCGCGTCTCGGGCCTGCCCGTGGTCGACGCCGACAACCGGCTGCTCGGCATCATCACCAACCGCGACCTGCGGTTCACCCCCGTCGCGCAGTGGGCCAGCACCAAGGTCGAGGAGGTGATGACCCCGATGCCGCTGATCACCGCCCCGGTCGGCACCAGCCGCGAGGAGGCGACCGCGCTCCTGCGCCAGCACAAGCGCGAGCGGCTGCCGATCGTCGACGGCCAGGGCCGCCTGGCCGGCCTGATCACCGTCAAGGACTTCGTCAAGAGCGAGCAGTTCCCCCTGGCGAGCAACGACGACCACGGTCGGCTGCTTGTGGCCGCCGCCATCGGGTACTTCGGGGACGCGTGGGAGCGGGCCACGACCCTGGTCGAGGCGGGGGTCGACGTGCTCGTGCCCGACGTGGCCAACGGGCACGCGCGCCTGATGCTCGAGATGATCCGCAGGCTGAAGTCCGACCCGGCCACCCGCCACGTGCAGGTGCTCGGCGGCAACGTCGCCACCCGAGAGGGCGCCCAGGCCCTGGTCGACGCCGGCGCCGACGGTGTCAAGGTCGGGGTCGGTCCGGGCTCGATCTGCACCACGCGCGTCGTCGCCGGGGTCGGGGTGCCGCAGGTGACCGCGATCTACGACGCCTCGCTCGCCACGAAGCCCGCCGGCGTCCCGCTGGTCGGCGACGGCGGCCTGCAGTACTCCGGCGACATCGCCAAGGCACTCGTCGCCGGCGCCGACACCGTGATGCTCGGTTCGCTGCTCGCGGGGTGCGAGGAGTCGCCGGGCGAGCTGGTGTTCGTCAACGGCAAGCAGTTCAAGACCTACCGCGGCATGGGGTCGCTCGGGGCGATGGCCTCGCGCGGAAAGAAGTCGTTCTCCAAGGACCGCTACTTCCAGGCCGACGTCGAGAGCGACGACAAGATCGTGCCCGAGGGCATCGAGGGGCAGGTCGCCTACCGTGGGTCGCTCTCGGCGGTCGCCCACCAGCTCATCGGCGGTCTGCACCAGTCGATGTTCTACGTCGGCGCCCGCACCGTGCCCGAGCTGCAGCAGCGTGGTCGCTTCGTGCGCATCACCGCCGCCGGTCTCAAGGAGAGCCACCCGCACGACGTGCAGATGACGGTCGAGGCACCGAACTACGGCTCACGCCGCTGAGCCCTCGGCGTCCTGCCGCGTCGGTCGGGCCGGTAGGGCTCGATCGAGCCCTGGCCTTGTTCGACGTCCCCGACGGTGACGTCGCGGGCGTCCGGGCGAGCGACGACGCCGCACGTCGTGACCCGGTGCTCGCCGCCTGGGTCGTCGAGTCGGCGGACGCCCTCGTCGCGGCGATGGGGCAGCCGTCACCTGGCCCGGTACTGGCGCCGCGGCCGACGGCGGACGGT
>JALYVC010000288.1 GCA_030853445.1 Actinomycetota bacterium
CCCCCTCGCGCCCCGGGCTGCGCGCCGGGTTCACCACCCGCGCAGGCGGAGTCAGTGCAGCCCCGTGGGCGGGTCTCAACCTCGGGGGTGGTGTGGGAGACGACCCGGCCGCGGTGGGCGAGAACCGCGCGCGGGTCGCGGGGGCCACGGGCGTGCCGGCGCAGCGGCTGGTCCTCATGCAGCAGTGCCACGGCACGCAGGTCGTCCACGTCGAGGGTCCCTGGCCCGGTGAGCCTCCCGCGTGCGACGCCGTGGTCACGACCCGCACCGACCTGGCCCTGGCTGCGCTGGTCGCCGACTGCACCCCGGTGCTGCTGCACGACGTGGCGGCCGGTGTCGTCGGCGCGGTCCACGCAGGTCGCCCCGGTATGACCGACGGCATCGTCGGGGCCACCGTCGAGGCCATGCGCGACCTCGGAGCCACGCGGCTGAGGGCCGTCGTCGGCCCGTCCATCTGCGGTCGGTGTTACGAGGTCCCTGCCTCGATGCGGGCCGACGCCGCCCGCCGCAGCCCGGTGTCGTCGACCGTGTCCTGGGTGGGCACGCCGGCGGTCGACGTCGCCGCCGGAGTCGTCGACCAGCTGGTCGCGGCCGAGGTCGCCGTGACCTGGGTGCCCGGCTGCTCCCGCGAGGACCCGCAGCTCTACTCGTACCGGCGCGACGGCACGACGGGCCGGTACGCCGGGGTCGTCCGGCTCCTGCCGCGGCTGACGGGGCCGATCCCGTGACCCCCCCGGGGACCTCCGCCGGCGGGGCCCGCACCGCCGAGCTCGAGGCCGGACTCGCCGTCGTCGAGCAGCGCATCGCCCGGGCCTGCGCCGACTCCGGCCGGTCGCGGTCCGAGATCACCCTCGTGGTCGTCACCAAGTTCTTCCCCGCCAGCGACGTCCGCCTGCTGCAGGAGCTCGGGGTCCGCGACATCGGTGAGAGCCGTGCCCAGGAGGCACTGGCCAAGCACGAGGCCCTGACGTCCAGCCCACCACCGGACCCGTCCCGAGGCCCGGTCGCCCTCACCAGGCACTTCATCGGCCAGGTGCAGACCAACAAGGCCGCTGTCGTCGCCCAGTGGGCCGACCTGGTCCACACGGTCGACCGGCCCAGGCTCGTGCACGCCCTCGCCCGGGCCGCCGCGACTGCCGGCACCGTCTCGTCGGTGCTCGTGCAGGTCTCCCTCGAGCCCGACGACGACCCCGCCCAGGGGGAGCGCGGCGGAATCGCCGTGGCGCAGGCCCCCGCGCTGGCCGACCTCGTCGCCGACCAGCCGTCCCTGCGACTGGCCGGGGTGATGGCGGTGGCCCCGCGAGACGGTGACCCGGACGAGGCCTTCGCTCGCCTCGCCGAGGTGTCCCGCGACATCCGGGCGGCTCATCCTGACGCCGTCATCGTCTCGGCGGGGATGAGCGGTGACCTCGAGGCCGCGGTGCGCCACGGGGCGACACACCTGCGTGTCGGGTCCGCAATCCTCGGCTCCCGGCCGGCAGTTCGCTAACGTCGCAGCAGAGGCAGGGCCCGCGGTCCACGTACGACGCCTCGACACGCACGTGTGGCACGCACGTCCGACAAGCGTCTGACTAGCGTCGGATTGACACTCAAGGGAGCTCACCCATGGCTGGGGTACTGCGCAAGTCGATGGTCTGGCTCGGTATGGCCGAGGAGGACGACCGCTACGACGGCTACGACGAGGTCGACGACGACGGGCGCCTCGAGGCCGACGAGCGGGCCAGGGGTGGAGCGCACGAGCAGGAGCATCGCGCCCAGGTCACCCCCCTGCCCCAGCGGCCGACGCCGGTGGCCCGGGTCGTGCGCGACACGGAGGTCGGCGCGCTCACGCGGATCACGACGATCCACCCGCGCACCTACAACGAGGCCAAGAAGATCGGTGAGGCCTTCCGTGCCGGCACCCCGGTCATCATGAACCTCTCCGACATGGCCGACGACGACGCCAAGCGCCTCGTCGACTTCGCCGCCGGCCTCATCTTCGGGCTCCACGGCGAGATCGAGCGGGTCACGTCGAAGGTCTTCCTGCTCTCGCCCTCCCACGTCGAGGTCAGCAGCGAGGTGAGCCCCGAGGCTCCCCGTCAGGCTCGCGGGTTCTTCAACCAGAGCTGAGGAGCCGCCGGACGGCGGGTTCGTCCACCTCACACAGATCCGTCAGCCACACTGGTCACATGGGTCTCGTCCTCTCGCTGTTCCGCATCGTCGTCTTCCTCTTCTTCATCGCCCTCATCGGCCGCCTCGTCATCGACTGGGTGCAGGTCCTGTCGCGCGACTGGCGGCCACGGGGAGCCGTGCTGGTGCTGGCCGAGGGCGCGTACTCCGTGACCGACCCCCCGCTGCGGGCCCTGCGCAAGGTCGTCCCGTCGCTCACCTTCGGGGGGATGCGCATCGACTTCGCGTTCCTCGTGCTGATGATCATCACCTCGGTGCTGCTCAACCTGTAGGCCGCGTCGGAGCCCGCTGCTCGACGACACCCGGGGATGGGAGCGTTCCGGTCGGTCGTCGCGCCACGTGATGTTGGTATGGCGCAGACCGTTCGCTAACGTTGCCCCCGACCGGCCCGACGACCGAGGTGGAACCATGGCGCTCACGCCCGAACAGATCCTCAACAAGCACTTCCAGACGACCCAGTTCCGGAAGGGTTACGACGAGCGCGACGTCGACGACTTCCTCGATGAGATCGTCGCCGAGCTGCGCACCCTGGTGACCCAGCGCGACGACTTCGAGCAGCAGCTGAACGACTGCCGCGCCGGACGCGGTCTGTCGGCGGTCGGCCGACCCCAGGACGGCGCCGCGAACACGGCGATGCCGGCCCCTGTCGACACCGAGGCGCTCGAGGCGGCACAGGCCGAGCTCGCTGAGGTCCGCGCCCGCATCGAGAGCGCCGAGACCGACGAGCGGGAGGCCGCAGCCCGGTTGACGCGGGTCACCACCGACGTCAGCAACGCCGAGGCCGCGCTGCGCGACCGCACCGGCTCCATCGACAAGTCAGCGCAGGAGCGGCTCGAGGCCGCCGAGGCCTCGGCGCGCCAGGCGACCGAGGCCAAGCAGGCAGCCGAGGCTCGGGTCACCGAGCTCGAGCAGCAGGTGGCCGCCGCCCAACAGGGCCTCACCAGAGCGCAGCAGCGTCACACCGAGGCCCAGGACGCCCACCAGCACGCCACGGCGGCCGGTGAGCGGACCACGACCGAGCAGCAGGCGATGGCCGCCGAGACGGGGCCCGTCCCCGAGGGCGGCAGCCACACCGGGGTCATGCGGGCCGTGGCGGCGAGCACGGGCAGCGGGGCGAGTGCGGCTGCACTCATCGAGCTGGCCCAGCGCCTGCACGACGAGCACGTGGGCCACGGCGAAGCCACCCGCACCCAGCTCATCTCCGAGGGGCAGGCCCGTCACGACGAGCTCGTGGCCACCGCGCAGGCTCGGCACGACGACCTCGTCGGGTCGGCGCAGGTGGAGCACGACCAGCTCCTGGACAGTGGCCGGTCCAAGCACGACGAGCTGGTGTCGGCCGCGCAGACGCGGCGCGACGAGCTGGTCGACACGGCGCAGACGCAGCACGACGAGCTCATCAGCACGGCGCAGACGCAGCACGACGAGCTCATCGCCGAAGCCACGGCCCGTCACGAGGAGCTCATCACCGAGGGCCGTGAGCGGTCGACGGGGATGGTCGCCGAGGCGCAGCAGCGCAAGGCGACGGTCCTGGGTGAGCTGGAGGCCGAGAAGTCCCGCCTCCAGAAGCAGATCGACCAGCTGCGCGGCTTCGAGCGCAGTTACCGTTCACAGCTGAAGTCCTACCTCCAGGGTCAGCTCGAGGAGCTCGAGCACACGGCTGTCGAGCAGGAGCCGGCCGCCGCCGACCGGGGCTGAGAACACCGACGTCAGACGGGGCCCGGGCCGGCAACGGTCCCGGGCCC
>JALYVC010000309.1 GCA_030853445.1 Actinomycetota bacterium
GGATGTGTCAGTGAGCCCGTTGACCTGCACGACGTATGCGCCCTTCTTGGCGTAGAGCGTGGAGTCGTTGTCGTAGAACGCCTTCTCGCCGAGGCCGCCCACCGGGGTGAGGGTTCTCTTGGTGTCGATGGTCAGGGCGTTCCACAGGTCGTCGACGTTGGAGGTGAAAACGGTGACCTCGACCGCGTCGTCGTCCAAGTCGGTGTTGTAGGCGCAGCCATAGCTGCCAAGAGCAAGCTGGCCTACTGTCTGCGGGACTCCCTTTGTGAGCTTCTTGCCTGTGGTCTGTGCGACGGTGCCGACTGGGTCCAGAGCACAGACGTCGACCCGTTTGTAGGTGGGCGTTCCCGAAGCCTCGTCGCCGACATCGCCGGCATCGGATGCCGACGTCTGCGCCGGCCCTACGGATGACCCACCGCTGGCCGGAGGTGCGCCTGCCGCAGGCGTCGACCCAGACGACGAACAGGCGCCGAGCGAGATGGTCATGGCTGCGGTGATGGCCAAGAGGAGGGCGGCCGCGCGGCCGGTGAGGTGTGTGCGGGTGCAGCTACTCATGGTTTCCCCGTGACGTCGGACCTGGCTGGATGCCTCAACACAACCGGCCCCCCGTAACGCCGGCGTAACACCGCGCTGCCACAGGCCTACGGAGCAGACACCGTCGAAGTGTCACCGCTCAACCGGCGCCGTCATCCCGGTGGAGACGCTGCGGGTTGACCGCCGAGGCGCAACCGGCAGGCGCCCGGCTCGGAGAACGCCAGCAAGGTCACCGGTTCGGGTGAACCCCACTGCGACAGCGCGCCCTCGACGATGCCGCGGTGCACCGAGCAGACAACTTCGGGGTTGGCCGCAGCGGCATCGAGCAACGGGCACCGTGTCAACCGCACCGAGGTGACCCGGGCGGTGGTCTCGGAGGTGAAGCCGAGATCGTCGAGCAACCCCACCACATGACGCCGGGCCGCGACGGCTCCCGGGCCGAGCGGCGGGCCCAGGCGCTCGGCGAGGTCCCGACCCCAGCCCTGCCCGGCCTCCCGGCCCTCCTCCGCGGGGTCCGGGCTGTGGCGGCGGATCGAGTCGGCGAGGGCCGACGCCAGGCTCACGTACTCACGCACCCCGTGCGAGGCAGTCGCCCGGGCAGCGGTGTAGAGCCACGCGGGGCGACCGCGGCCGTGCGGCTCGGCGAGGGCCCGAGAGACCATACCCTGCTGCCGCAGGGCGTCGAGATGCTCGCGAAGGGTGTTGACGTGCAACGACGTTGCGTCGCTGAGGGCAGCCAGACTTAGTGGTTCTGGCGTCTCCGTGAAGGCGGCGAGCACGCGCGCCCGGGATCGAGACGTCGCTCCGGGCCCGGTCGTCGGCAGGGCGGGGAGCGGCCCGAGGGCCTGACCAAGCCTGGCCTCGTGGGCGTCTTGTTTTTGCACGGCGCTAGTGTATGAAAATAGGAAGACGTCGCCAACCGGCCACGTCCCCTCACCGTTGGAAGGTCCATCATGAATGAGCTCGTCATCGCATCCGACGAAGCAGACGCCCGCGCCGCCGCAGCGGTGGAGCAGCATCACGCCCAGCTCTCCGGGGCGTTGGCCCTCAAGGCGGGCGGGGTGATCGCGGCAGCGGTTCGAGAGGCCGACGACGGGCCGTCGGGCGGCTGGGTCGACTCGGCCGCGACCGATCTCGTGCAGTGGTGCCGCACCGAGCTGCTCCCCCACGCGGTGGCCGAGGAGACGACGCTCTACGCCGCTGCCCGTAAACGCGTCGAGGCGCGTCTGCTTGTCGAGTCGATGCTGCGCGAGCATTCGGTGCTCACCGGGTTGGTCGACGAGATCGAGGGAGCCTCGAACGCCGTGGCCAAGGCCGCCGGGGCGCGGGCCCTGCAGGTGCTCTTCGACACCCACCTCGACAAGGAGAACACCCTCGTGCTGCCGTTGCTGGTGAGCGCGCCCGACGTGTCGGTGGCCCAGCTGCTCGAGGGGATGCACGAGCTGATCGGCGGTGGCGACGCGGAAGGTCGAGCAGCGTCAGCCGAATCCGCCGCGGCACCAGCGGCCCATGACTGCACCTGTGGTGAGCAGGATGTCGCGGGCTATCCCGAGCTCGACGCGCGGGCCGTTCCGCACGCCATCCGGCACGCCACCATCTTCGGCGCTCTCGACGGGGTGCGGGCCCACGGGGGCCTGGTGCTCGTGGCGCCGCACGACCCCAAGCCCCTGCTCGCGCAGCTCGAACGGCGCAACCCCGGTGAGTTCACCGTCGAGTACCTCGAGCGCGGCCCCGACGCGTGGCGCCTGGCCATCGTCCGTCAGTCGGCCTGACCAGGAGCTGGAGCCAGCAGAGATGCCCCGGTCGCAGAGGGAGACCGAGCCTCGCCGGTCGGTCAGTAGCCGGCCGGCCGCCATGGATGCCGCACCCGGCGCCGCTGTTGGGGCATCCGCTGCCCAACCTCCTTGGCGGCCGTACCTCCCGGCGCTCGTCGTCGGAGCACTCTGCATCATCGCCGGGGGTCTCGTGGCGGCCGTCACCGGCCCTCTGGCGCTCGCCCACGGCTCGTGGGCCGCGGCATACCTCGTGCTCGTGGCCGGGGTTGCCCAGATCGCGCTGCCCGTCGGGCAGGCGATGCTGGCGCTCTGGGCCCGGAATCCGGTCGGCCGCCGTCTGTTGCTCGTGGAGTTCGCCGGCTGGAACCTCGGCAACGCCGCCGTCATCGCCGGAACCCTCTCGAACACGACGTGGCTCGTCAACCTCGGCGGGGCCCTGCTCGTGGTGGCCCTTACCGCCCTGCTCGTCGCGACCCGCAGCGGGCCCGGACGGGTCGAGGTCGCCCGCGGGCGGCGCGTGGCGCTGCTGGCCGTCCGCGCCCTCGTGGCCCTGTTGCTCGTCAGCATCCCCGTCGGGCTGTGGCTGGCGCACGTTCGCGTGAGCTGATCGGTCACCCAGCCCGGGTCGGGCAAAGTAGGCCGTGACCGCTGGACCCTCCCCATCGGCATGACGCGAACCGGACGCTGACTGACGTCCTGAGCGGGGCACGCTCAGCGCCACCAGCGCCGTGCCCTAAGCGGAGCGGGTGGCGCGGCGGAGAGTCCCTGGCGGGCAGATCACGACGGTCATCGGCTTTGAGCAGCCGGCGGTACTCAACGACCGCAGTCACACCCGTTTCGTCGTCGGTATGCGAGGCGGCCCGTTCATCACCGAGCAGACCGGAAATCAGCATGAGCTTCAGGTCGATCTGACTCCGCTGCGTGCCCGGGCGCTGTTCGGTG
>JALYVC010000404.1 GCA_030853445.1 Actinomycetota bacterium
GGCCCACCCCACCACCCAGCAGACGCAGATCATCACCATCAAGCTGGCGGGTGACCGCGAGGTGGCCCCGGCGTGGCTCATCGGCCAGCAGGTCAGCACCGAGCCCACCGGGCTGGGGTCGTACGACCTCTACGTGATCTACCCCATGACCCGCGAACGCGACACCCTCACCCTCGTGGGCCGTACCTTCCTCGTCGGGGGCGTGGTCTTGATCTTCCTCATCGGCGGGGTCGCCTACGTCGTGACCAGGCTCGTCGTCACTCCCGTACGCCGCGCGGCCGAGGTGGCCGAGCGCTTCGCCTCCGGGGCGTTCGACGAGCGCATGCGGGCGCGTGGGGAGGACGACATCGCGATCCTCGCACAGTCGTTCAACGAGATGGCCGCCAGCATCCAGCAGCAGATCGCCCAGCTGGAGAACCTCTCCCGGTTCCAGCAGCGCTTCGTCTCCGACGTCTCGCACGAGCTGCGCACCCCCCTGACCACCATCCGCATGGCGGGTGACCTAATCCACGACTCGAGGGCCGACTTCGAGCCATTGGTAGCCCGCTCGTCCGAGCTCCTATGGGGCGAGATCGACCGCTTCGAGAGCCTGCTCACCGACCTGCTCGAGATCAGCCGGTTCGACGCCGGGGCCGCCGTGCTCGACCTCGAGCCGACCGACCTGCGCGGGACCGTGGCCAGGGTCGGTGCGTCGGTCGCCAGCCTCGCGGAGCGTCGGGGCAGCTCGGTCGGCGTCGAGGTCCCCGACGACGCGTGTGTGGCCGAGATCGACTCGCGCCGCATCGAGCGCGTGCTGCGCAACCTCCTCGTCAACGCGATCGAGCACGGGGAGGGGAGGGCCGTCGAGGTGCGGGTGGCCCAGGACGCCGACGCCGTCGCGGTGACCGTCCGCGACCACGGGATCGGCCTGCGCCCGGGTGAGGCGGCGATGGTCTTCAACCGGTTCTGGCGGGCTGACCCCGCCCGGGCCCGGACGACGGGTGGCACGGGACTCGGTCTGGCGATCTCCCTCGAGGACGTCCGGCTGCACTCCGGCTGGCTGCAGGCGTGGGGAGCGCTCGGCGAGGGCTCCAGCTTCCGCCTGACCCTGCCCAAGACCTCGGGGGCGGTGCTGGTCAGCTCCCCCCTCCCGCTGGGACCGACCGTCGTCCATCGCAGGTCGGCCGAGCGAGCTCCGGCGCCTTCCGCCCCGATCGCCCCGACGGGGGCGGGGGGTCGGTGAGCCGTCGGCGGCTCTGGTCACTGCGCCGTCGACGCAGCGTCCTCGTCGTCCTCGTCGTCGTGCTCGGACTGCTGCTCGGCGGGTGCGGTGGACTGCCCGACACCAGCCCCGTGCAGCCCGGCCTGCTGGTCGACACCAAGGTGGACCAGCAGGCCCGGGTCGTCGTGAGCGCACCGATCAAGGGCGCACCCCAGGACGTCATCGCCCGCGACTTCGTGCGGTCCGGGGCGTCGTTCCAGGACACCGACGAGAACCAGCAGGTGGTCGGACGCGCCTACCTCGCGCCCTCCTCGGTCGACCGGTGGCGGCCGACGTCCGCGGTCACGGTGTACGACGCCCCGACCGGTCTGACCATCGACCAGCTGCCGGCCGACCAGGTGCGGTTGAGCGTCAACGCGGTGGCCACCATCGACGCGACCGGCCACTACACCGAGCTCCCGCCCGGCACGACGCGCTCGGTGGTCCTGTCGATGGTCAAGATCGACGGCCAGTGGCGCATCGACCTGCCCCGAGAGGGGTTCGGACTGTGGCTCAACACCGACGACGTCGACCGGGTGTTCGGCCCGGAGAACCTGTACTACGTCGTGGCCGGCACCCAGCGGCTGGTGTCCCAGACCCGGTGGTTCCCCCTCGGTGCCCGTTTCGCCACGGCTTTGGCCCGGGCCCAGCTGGGGCCGGTGCCGGCCTACCTCGAGGGGGTCGCCCAGACAGCGGTGCCCCCCACGGCGCAGCTGGCGGTCGACGCCGTCGACGTCGACGAGTCCGGCACCGCGACGGTCGTGCTCACCAACACGGCCGAGACGGTCGAGGCGGGGCGTCGACGAGCCATGTGGGCCCAGTTCGTCGCCACCCTGCTGCAGGTCCCGACGATCCTCGGCGTGAGCCTGGAGGTGCAGGGCATCGGCGCCATCCCGGTACCGAACCTCCCCAAGGTCATCACGGGCACCGCTACCCTCGGCTACGCTGTCGCGCCCGCCCCCACGCTCACCGTCGCCGCCGTCCGGCGCGGTGAGGAGGTCCAGCTGACCGACCTGCAGGCCCTCGGTGACGCGGCCCGGGGGCCCACCAGCCGGCCGATGCCGGGAGCGCCGGGCCCGACCCACGTGCCGACGGACTACACCGGGTTGGCGCTGTCCCCCGACGGCGGCGACCTCGCCGGGGTGGCTCGGAGCCGCCGCGAGCTGGTGCGTTGGCGAGGGGGCGTCCCGCTCACCGAACCGTCGCTCGGCACCGCCCTCACCGACCCGTCGTACGACGACCACGGGCGGCTGTGGGTGGCCGGGCTGGCCTCCGGCGTCTCGACCGTCTGGACCCTCCCGTCCTCGACCCCCCAGGTAGGCGCCCCGTCCGTGGTTCGCGCCGACTGGCTGGGTGGGCGCCGGGTCGTGGCCCTGCGGGTCTCCCCGGACGGCACGCTGGCGGCGGTGATCTCCGCGCGGGCCGGCGACGGGGGGGACAGCCGTCTCGACGTCGCGGGCATCCAGCGCGACGGGGTCGGGGTCCCCATCGCGCTCGCCGTTCCCTACCGTCAGGCCCAGCCGCTCGTCGACCTGCAGTCCGTGGTCTGGCTGGACTCCTCCGGCCTGGCCGTGCTGGGTCGAGAGAAGCCGGGGGCGGTGCTGCGGCCGTTCGCCGTGGCGATCGGGGGCGGGGTGGGTCTGCGTCGGGTAGGTCGCCTTACGGCCGACCAGCTGCTCGTGCCCGCGGTGTCCGGAGCCGAACGGCTGACCACGCGGGGCGGGCTGGGAGGTCTCGTGGCCCTCACCGGCACCGGGGTGCAGCTACGGGTCGGCGGACGCTGGGAGCCACTCACCGGGGTGCGTGACCTCGTCGTCGCGGGTCTGTGACCCGAGACGACCTCACGGGGTCATAGCGGGTCCCTGCAGCACGACGTAGCCTCCGTCGGCGATCAGGGTGCGCCACCCGAGCTGCTCGACGAGGGCGGCGGCCAGCGGGGCCTCCGACGGCAGCACGGCGGCCGAGGCCGCTGTCGAGACGACGAACTGGCGCCACCCCGGGCGGGCGTTCAGCGTCCCGAGGTAGTCGTTCAGGTATGACGCGTCGTACATCTGCAGCCGCGGGTCGATAACGAGGCACAGCTGGGGTTCGGAGAAGAGTAGCCGCCCCGAGATGTCGATGTGGTCGAGCACCACCGTGCCCGCCGGAAGGGTTTCGAGCGTCGGCTCGAGGCGGCTCATCGGGTCGAGTCGGTGGCCGAGGGCGGCGGCGGGGACACTGAGGACCGTGGCGGCGACGAGGGCCACCAGGGCCGTCAGCGCGAGGGTGACCGCCTCGGAGCGACCGACCCGGTCAGCCGGTCGGGAGCGGAGAGCCTGCAGGGCCCCGGCAGCGACCGGAGTGAGGAGGCACGCCGCGGCTGGGGCCGTCGACGCCACCGTGACGGCTAGCGCCACGGCCAGGGCGACCTGGGCGGCCTCCCAGCGGGACGGCACGAGCCCGCCGCGCAACCATCCGGCGACGACGAGCACGGCGATCCCGACGAGGAGGACGACGACCGGGTCCGCGAGGGCCACGAAGGCGTTCCGGCCGAGCTGTGCCCCGGTGAGCGACGGGTCCCTCCAGACCTCCGCCAGGAGCCGGGGACCGGCCGGGGTGAGTCCGGCCGCCACGACGGAAGCCGCGACGAGGGCCAGCAGGCGGACGGTCCGGCCCCGGGCACGGTCGGCGGTGGCCAGACCCGCCACGGTGACGGCTCCGATCGCCGGCCCCAGGACCCAGGTGGCGTCGACCGAGGCCCACACCCAGGTCAGCGGGACGACGACCCACGGGAGGCCGCCGTGCTGTGCGGTTCTTCGCCACAGCTGCACGCACGCCATCGCCAGCACCATGCCGCCGGCCAGGTGGTCAAACCCCACCGTCATGGTGACGGCGAGGCCGATTCCGGTGGCCAGCGCGGCCGGTACGGGGTCGGCCTCGAGACGGGCGGACCGCAGCATGAGCACGCCCAGCCCACCGACGCAGGCGGCGCGCAGGAAGACCAGGGCGGGAGGGCCGAACACGCCGTACGCGATGGCTGCGAGGAGGTCTCCCAGCCAGGAGGTCGCTACGAACCCGTGGGTGGACAGGGTCAAGAACGGGTCGGGGGTGACCCATTGACCGTGCGCAGCGAGCCACTGCCCGGTGCGCAGGTGCCACCACGCCTCCGGTCCACTCAAGGGTCGGACTGCGCTGACGACGAACAGCAGGAGCAGGACGAGGCTGCCCAGGAGGATGTTGGGTGTCGGGCGGTGGTCGTCCCGGGGAGCGCGCGCGGCGCTTCCCTCGGCGACGGGCTCAGGTGACGCCGTCGCAGGGCAGGTCAGCGGCTCCGCCGCCAGCGTGGGTTCCGCTCGGCGAGGGGTCGTCGACGCGGTCACCGGGCCGGCTCCGCGAGTAGGACGAACCCCGTGTCGCCGCCGACGACCGTCCAGTGCCGCACGTGCTCGAGCGCACCGACCAGCGGGGCGTCCCCAGGTACCAGTGCGTACGACGCCCCCGAGCGGTCGAGGAGCCCCAGCCATCCCGGCCGGGCCTGGTACAGGGTCACGAAGTCGTTCATCTGCCGGGCGGTGTAGGCCTCCACTCGGATGTCGGCCACCAGTCTGATCTGGGGGGCCGTCCACAGCACCCAGCCGCTCACCTCGGCCTGGCTGAGCAGGACGGTCCCCGCGGGAAGGGCGGCGATGGCCGAGGAGAGCCCGGTCGGCACCCCCTGCGGGAGCTCGGCCCGGGCGAGGGACAGGGGCACCGCCACCACCGCGGCGAGCACGGCAGCCGGTAGGAGTGGCCAGACGGGGAGGCGCCTCGTCGGCCGGCCTGCGCGGCTCGCGAGCACCTCGGCGAGGACGGGCGTGAGGAGGACCACACCCGGGCCGCCGGTGCGCACGGATGCTGCCGTCAGCGCCAGCGCGATGGCCACGACGAGGACTCGGGACCGAGCCAGGCACTCGTGCCGCGCGAGGGTCACGACGACCACGACGCCCACCAGGGCGATCACGGCGAGCACCGTCACGGAAGCCAGGCTTCCTGGCTGCCACTCCTGCACGAACGCCCGCCCGTTGGCTCCGGTGGTGAACGGCGTCACGAGCAACGCCGGCCCGAGTGGCGTCAGTGCCGTCACGACCACCTGGAGGACGAGCACCCGGGCCAACCTCGCCGTCTTCCGGAGCTGCGCTCCGTCCAGGACGCGACCGACGCACACGACGAGGCCGGCGAGCAGACCGAGCAACCAGAGGCCGTGGCTGCACCCGAACAACCAGGCCAGTGGCACCAGCCACCAGCGGGGGCAGCCGTCGTCCAGGGACTGCCACCAACCGAGGACGCTGAGGGCGAGCAGCACCATCCCCAGCGACTGGGGTCGCTCGGTCATCGTGGGCAGGCACACCAGCGTTACGCCCGCCGCGGCAGTGACGGCGGCCACGGTCCCCAGCCGACGACGGGTGGTCAGGCAGAGGGTGACGAACAGGCCCACGAGGGCGAGTGCCCTCAGCCAGGCGATGGCCGGCACCCCGAACCGGGCGACGAGCTCGTAGGCGGCCATCGACGGCAGCCACTGAGTGGGCTGGTAGGCCTGGCCGGCCGAGGCGGAGAGCGGGTCCGGCAACCCGAACCTCCCTCCCTGGGTGAGCAGCTGACCCACCCGCAGGTGCAGCCAGGGGCTCGGGTCGCTCACCGGACGAACGACAACACCCACGAGCGCGACCAGCACGACGCCAAGGAGGAGAGCCGGGGCGGTGCCCGGGGCTAACCGCCGGAGGGGCATGGACACCCGGCCATCATGAGTGACGATTCACGGCTTTAGAGAATTTTGATGGAGAAATAGCCGATTGGCTGAGCGGGCTCTCCCTTTGGCCCAGCGCATCGACCACTTAACCGATATCGGATCTATCATCCCAAATGGGACGCTATCAACGGGGCCACCTCCTTTCACAGGCCGGCTCCGCCAGCCGAACCGCGTGAACCTGCCTACCCCACATCGACGAAAGGCTCAGCAATGCTCCACGTCCTCACCCGCCTCCGGACCCGTACCTACCTCGCCGCCAACCGCGACCGCGGCGCCACCGCCGTCGAGTACGGCCTGATGGTCGGCCTCATTGCCGCCGTCATCGTCGGCGCCGTCGCCCTCCTCGGGACCAAGCTCAACGGGTACTTCGGCACCGTCAACAGCAGCCTCTGAGCATCAGCTCCCACTCGGGTGGGCGGCCCGGTTCGCGGCGCCCACCCGAGCTCCAACGGTGCGCATCACGGCATCGAGCCTCCAGCCCTCGGCTCCTGAACACCACCCGTCCCGCCCCCTCCAGCGTGAGGCTCCTCCCATGAAAGCCCGCGTCATCGCCCTCGTCGTCGCCGCCTTCGTGGCCCTCGGCGGCGTCGTGGCCGTCGTCGTCTACGCCCAAGGCGCCACCGGTCGCGCCGTCTCGAGCGCCCAGCCCGCCACGGTCTACGTCACCGACAAGCTGGTCCCGACCGGGACCACCCTCGACAGCGCCCTCGGCGGGGGACTGGTCAGCCGCACCACGGTGCCGGTCGCCTCCCGCCCGGTCGGCGCTCTTGCCACCGTCGACGGGACCAACCGCGAGCTCGTGGCTCTCGGCGACATCCAGCCCGGTGAGGTGGTCCTCGCCCAGCGGTTCGGCACCACTGCGGCGGCTCCGGACGCCATCGAGGTGCCACCGGGGAAGGTGGCGATCGCCGCGCAGATGAGCGACCCGGCCAAGGTCGGCGCCTTCGTCCGCCCCGGTTCGCACATCGTCGTCTACGACACCTCTGCATCAGGGTCCGGCCAGTCGTCCAAGACGGTCGTGCTGCTTCCCGACGTCCTCGTCATCGCCGTCGGTGACGCGTTGTTGACCCCGACCACGCCCCCGATGCCCACCGATCCGGCGGCGAAGGCCCCGGGGGCGGCGACGGGCTCCTCGGTGCTGGTGACGGTAGCCCTGCCGCCCGCCGACGCGACCCGCCTCGTGCACGCTATCCAGACGGGGAAGCTCTACCTGGCCCTGAGGGGCAAGGAACTCACCCTCCACGGGTCCGCCGGTGTGACCGACGCCCAGATCTTCTCGTAGGAGACTCGATGACCATCCTGTGGGACTCCGACCCGACCTCGGTCGAGCGCTACTCCCTCGCCGTGGGCGACGGTGCCGCCCTGGCTGACGCTCCTGCCGCGGTGTCGCGCCTTCTCGAGGCCAGCCCGACCGAGCAGCTCGTCATCATCGGACCTGGCGTGGACCTCGCCGCCGCGTGCCAGACGAGTGAGAGCCTCCGCGTGGACCGCCCGGACGTCGGCGTGGTGCTGCTCCGGACCAGAGTGGACGTCGCGGTCCTCGGCCAGGCGCTGCAGGCCGGTGTACGGGCCGTGGTCGGGGCTGGCGAGCTCAGCCAGCTGGCCGACGCCTGCCGCCGCAGCCGCGAGCTGTCGGGTCGTCTCCAGTCGGGCTCGACCGGATCGAACCGTCAGGTGCTAGGTCGTGTCGTCACCGTCTTCTCGGCCAAGGGCGGCGTCGGCAAGACGACGTTCTCCACCAACATCGGGGCCTACCTCGCCTCACTGGGCTACCGCACCCTGGTGGTCGACCTCGACCTGGCCTTCGGCGACGTCGGCATCAGCCTCCAGATCGTGCCCCAGCAGACCATGCAGGACGTGTCGGCCATGGCCGGCAGCCTCGACGAGCAGGCCCTGCGTCAGGTCGTCACCCGACACCCGTGCGGGCTCGAGGTCCTGTGCGCACCGTCGCTCCCGGCCGAGGCCGACCGGATCGCCGGGTCGACGGTCTCGGAGGTGCTGAGGGTGGCTCGCCGGGACTACGACTTCGTCGTCGTCGACACACCACCGGCGTTCACCGACCACGTCCTGGCCAGCTTCGACCTCAGCGACGTCATTTTGCTCATCGTCACTCCGGACATCCCGGCCCTGAAGAACATCCGGCTCACCCTCGACACACTCGACCTGCTCGGCATCCCACGGGAGATGCGCGCGATCGTGCTCAACCGGTCCGACGCCAAGGTCGGGCTGACGAGCAAGGACGTCGTGACCGCGATCCGCCAGGACATCGCGGTCATGGTGCCGGGGAGTGTCGACGTCCCCGCCTCGACCAACCGGGGGACCGTCATCGTCCTGGAGGAACCCCGGCACCCGGTGAGCCTGGCCCTGCGCGACCTCGTCGACCGACACGTCGTGGCGCCCTTCTCGCCCATCGAGTCGCGCAGCGACGCGCCCCGCCCGGTCGTGGCGGCGCGACGGTTCATGTCCTGGGGCCGGTCCTCGTGACCCTTGCCGACCGGCTCGAGCTCCTCCGCAGCTCGCCGGAGGCCGCGATCCTCGACGACGACGCCAGCCCCCGCCGCCACCCACCCCCGCCCGCCGCGTCGTCCAAGGGACTGGCTGCTGCCCTGGCCCCCGCGGGGGCGCCGTCCGTCCCCGTCCACGGCCGGGCCGCCATGGAGAGCGCCCGGGCGGCGAGCCGGGTCAGGGACCCCTTCCTCGCGGTCAAGGAGGGCGTCCACCGGGCGCTGCTGGAGCAGCTGGGACCGCAGCTCTACGACCCTCGGCTCGAGCAGTCCGAGCTGGAGAGCCGGGTCCGCCAGACGCTGCAGTCGGTGATCGACCAGGAGCAGACTCCTCTGGCCGCTGCCGACCGGGCCCGGATCGCCCAGGAGGTCTCCGACGAGATCCTCGGCCACGGCCCGCTGGAGGCGCTGCTGAGGGACCCCGACATCTCCGAGATCATGGTCAACGGCGCGTCGATGATCTACGTCGAGCGCGCCGGCCGCCTCACCCTCAGCGACCGCACCTTCACCGACGAGGCTCACCTGCGGCGGGTGATCGACCGCATCGTGGCGCGCATCGGACGGCGGGTGGACGAGGGCAGCCCTCTCGTCGACGCGCGGCTCCCCGACGGCTCCCGCGTCAACGCCGTGGTCCCGCCCATCGCGATCGACGGGTCGATGCTCACCATCCGGAAGTTCTCTCCCGACCCTTTCACCGACCGAGACCTCATCGCCTTCGGGACGTTCAGCGAGCCGGTGCGCGACTTCCTGGCCGCCTGCGTGCTCGGCCGACGCAACATCGTGATCTCCGGTGGCACGGGGTCGGGCAAGACCACCCTGCTCAACGTCATCTCCAGCTTCATCGCCGACGACGAACGCATCGTCACGATCGAGGACGCGGCGGAGCTGCAGCTGCGCCAGCAGCACGTGCTCCGGCTCGAGTCCCGACCGGCCAACGTCGAGGGGAAGGGCGAGATCTCCATCCGCGAGCTGGTCAAGAACTCGCTGCGCATGCGGCCTGACCGGATCGTCGTCGGTGAGGTGCGCGACGGCGCCGCGCTCGACATGCTCCAGGCGATGAACACCGGCCACGACGGGTCACTCACCACGGTCCATGCCAACACCCCCCGCGACAGCCTCTCCCGGCTCGAGACCATGGTGCTCATGGCCGGGATGGACCTGCCCATCCGGGCGATCCGTGACCAGGTCGCGGGGGCCCTCGATCTCGTCATCCAGCAGGCCCGCCTCAAGGACGGCACGCGCAAGGTCACCGCGATCAGTGAGGTGATCGGCATGGAGGGCGACGTCATCACCCTGCAGGACCTCTTCACCTTCGACTTCGCTGCCGGTCGGGACGAGACGGGCCGGTTCCTCGGGCAGCTCGTCCCCACTGGCCTGCGGCCCTCCTTCACGACCGACCTCGCCGACCAGGGCATCGAACTCCCGGCGACCCTCTTCGTGAGACGACGGTGACCGCGGTCCTGGGTAGCTTGCCGCCCGCACTCCTCGCCGCTGCGGTGGCCGTCTTCCTCGGGCTCTTCGGTGTGGTCCTGGCGCTCTCCGGGCCGGTGTTCCGCAGTCAGGGGGCGACCCGCTCCCACGCCGTCGAGAAGTACGTCCACCCGCAACCCAGGGACGCCCAGACGGCGTCGGCGTCCTCGGGTATCGCCGACGGCATCGTGGCCTTCGGCGACAAGGTCATGAGCGGCCGCGAGTCCACGCCCAGGCTGATGGCTCGCCTGCAGCGCGCCGACCTCCCGGTCCGTGCCGGCGAGTGGTGGGTGCTGCGTCTGGTCGCCGTCGTCGTGGGCATCGCCATCGGGGTACTCGTCCTCGGAGAAAGGACCGAGATCGCGGGGGCACTCGCCGGGGCGGCCCTTGGTCTCTCCCTGCCCCCGCTCGCCCTCACGTTCCTCGTCCGCCGCCGATCCCGTCGCTTCGAGCGGCAGCTGCCGGAGGTGCTTACACTCATCGCCTCGAGCTTGGCCACAGGGTTCTCCCTGCTGCAGTCGCTCGACGCAGTGGCGAGGGACGCGGGGGAGCCTGCCGCCAAGGAGTTCGGCCGGGCCATAGCCGAGTGCCGGATCGGCACCGACGTGGAGGAGAGCCTCGGGCGGATGGCCCGCCGGATGGATAGCCGGAGCATGGAGTGGACCGCGATGGCCATCCAGATCCAGCGTCAGGTGGGGGGCAACCTGGCCGAGACCCTGCGGACGACGGCTGCCACGCTGCGTGAGCGGGAGATGCTCCGCCGCCACGTGGCGGGGCTCTCGGCGGAAGGAAAGCTCTCGGCCTACATCCTCGTCGGCCTCCCCGTCGGCCTCTTCCTCTTCTTCCTGCGGACCAACTACGACTACATCTCGCTCCTCTGGACGACCCCTGTCGGCTGGGGGATGTCTGGTGCCGGACTGGTCTCGCTCACCATCGGGGTCTTCTGGATGAGCAAGGTCGTCGTGGTGGAGGTCTGAGATGAACCCTGTCCTGATGCTCCTCCTCGCCGTGCTGTGCTTCGTCGCGGCGGGATCTGTCGCGTGGTTCGCCCTCGGGGGTGACGCGACCGGAACGGCCCTGAGTCTGGCCCTCATCGAGCAGCAGACCGCCCTCGTCAGCGAGGTGGGACGCAACGAGCTCCCGGTCCGCGAGCGGCTGCTCGTCCCCCTCCTTCGCGCAACCAAAGGCCTCGGTACGCGCCTCTCGCGCGACGGAGCCAGGGCGCGGCTCGTCCGCCAGCTGGACCTCGCGGGCAACCCACCGGGGTGGACTGCCGACCGGGTGCTGGGGGCCAAGGGTGCTGGGCTCCTCATCGGTGCCGTCATCGCCATCCTGGTGGGCGGCCTGTCGGTCCACGGTGCGCTCTTCGTCCTGGTCGGTGGCACCGCGGGGTTCCTGTTGCCCAACCTCCTCGTCTACAACCAGGGCACGAAGCGGCAGGAAAAACTCGGTCACGGACTCGCGGAGGCCCTCGACATGCTCACGGTCTGTGTCGAGGCCGGTCTGGCCTTCGATGCGGCACTGATGCAGGTGGCGCGGGCCGTCGAGGGGCCGATCGCTGGAGAGTTCGGCCGGGTGCTCGCCGAGATCCAGATGGGGCGTGGACGCGGAGCAGCCTTCTCCGCCCTGCGGGTTCGCACGACGGTGCCCGAGCTGCACTCTTTCGTGTCCGCCATCGTGGCCGCCGACCGGCTCGGCCTCCCGGTGGGCGCCGTCCTGCGCGAACAGGCGAGGGAGATGCGGCTGGTCCGGCGTCAGAAGGCCGAGGAGATGGCGCAGAAGGTACCCGTCAAGATCTTGTTCCCGATGTTGCTGTTCATCTTCCCCGCCCTCTTCATCGTGGTGATGGGACCCGGGGCGATCCGAATGATCGCGGCCTTCAGCCAATGACGGTGGTCGGAAGCGTCGTCGGTGCCTAGGACTTGATCAGGCCCGACCGGATGGCGGCCATGACGGCGCTCGCCCGGTTGTTCGCTCCGAGCTTGTCGTAGAGCTTGGCGATGTGGGTCTTGACCGTCGACTCGCTCATGTAGAGCTGCTTGGCGACGGCGGCGACCGAGTCGCCGGCCGCGAGCCGGTGCAGGACCTCGGTCTCGCGGACCG
>JALYVC010000338.1 GCA_030853445.1 Actinomycetota bacterium
ACCTCATGCAGGTGACGACGCTCGCTTCGGCCGCGTTGACCGACGCCGCGGCCACCGCTGAGGCCGGGCGGTTGTGGCAGACCAACGCCGCCGACTGGGACCTGCTCGTGCGCCACGACGTCCCCCACGCGCTCCCCCTCACCCGGGCGCCGCTGGACGTGCGCCAGCCGGTCGACCTCGGCGACGGCCTCTTCGTCTGCGGCGACCACCGCGACACCCCGTCGATCCAGGGCGCGCTGGTCTCGGGGCGTCGTACGGCCAGGGCGGTGGCGCGGGCGCTCGGCGCCTGAACGTGGGGCGGGGCCGCACTGCGGCCTACCTCAAGGGCGGCTCAGGGGGCGGGTCGTGGGGCGGCTCAGGGGCCACCGCGCCAGTGGTCGATGCGGTGGTGGTCGGGGGTGAAGCCGTGGGCCACACCCCAGAGCACCGCCTGGGTGCGGCTGCCGGCCCCGATCTTGCGGTAGACCGAGCGGATGTAGGTCTTGACCGTGTTGGGGCTGAGGAAGGTCAAGGTGGCGACCTCGGCGTTGCTCTTGCCCTGGGTGATGAGGGCCAGGACCTCGGCCTCGCGGTCCGACAGGCCCTCACGGCGACCGGGCCAGTCGAGCCCGTTGGCCGTGCCGACCCGCCGAGGCGGCTCACTGACCACGATCTCGCCGGAATGCACCGCCTCGAGCGCGCTGACGAACTCGGCGGCCGGCAGCGACTTCGCGAGGTAGCCGTGGGCCCCCTGCGACCGGGCGCTCGCGAGCAGGTCGGGGTGGAAGTTCCAGGTATAGACGACGACGCGCCTGGCGGCCGGGTTGTCGACGAGCACCCCGATCTCGTGGTGGTCGGACTCCGGCTGCGCGAAGGAGTCGTAGAGCACGATGTCGACCTCGTCGTGCAGCGGCTCGTTGGCGTCGATCTCCGCCACGAGCACCCGGTGCCGGTAGGGGTCCAGCATCGAGGCGACCCCCTTGAGCACGACGTCGTAGTCGTCGACGAGCGCGATGGTGAGGGGGCCGGAAGGTAGAGGCACCCTCGAACAATAAACCCCCCTAGGGGTGTAGTGCACCCACCCTAGGGGTGGTTTTCTGGACGACGACGGCGCGAGGTGACCCCACCGGGCCACGACCTCCGTCACCACCACGAAAGGTCACCACCATGTTCGGACTGATCCTCACCATCCTCGTCGTCGGCCTCGTTGCGGGCTTCGTCGCCCGCCTGCTCGTGCCCGGCAAGCAGGACCTGTCGATCGGGATGACCATCGTCATCGGCATCCTCGGCTCGCTGGTCGGCGGGTTCCTCGGCTACGTGCTCTTCCACAAGGACGCGGCCGACGGCTTCCTGCAGCCGGCCGGGATCATCGGCTCCATCATCGGCGCCGTGATCGTGCTGCTCGTCTGGACCCGCGTCGGGGCACGCCGCTCGGTCCGCTCCTGACCGACCAGGCCGGGTGACCTCCCCGCCCTCGGCACCCCGCGTCGCGCGGTAGGTGCACCGGATCTCCTGTCTCGGGGGTGGATCCGGTGCACCGACCGGGCGGCGCGGGGTGTCTCCCGTCCCCCGGTGCGACGAACGGGGGCGCGAACGCGGGCGGGGGCAGGTCCGCATACGGGTTCAGCTGCCCGCGAATGCGCGGGGGTAGGGGGTCACAGCGGCATACGGGGACAGCTGCCCGCGAATTCGTGCGGCTTGACCTCAGTCGCGGTCGCTCTTGGGCAGGCTCGCCGCGTAGTCGAGTCCGATGGCGACCCAGCGATCGAGGTCGACGTCGGTCTCGACCGCTTGGGGGGCGACGTGGAGCCAGCCGTCCATCGCCCGGCCGCGCATCTCATACCGCTCGACCCCCGGGGCGCGCACGTGCTCCTCGGTGTCGGCCGGGTCACAGCGCAGCAGCAGGTCACCCTGGTGGCCGGCCGCGACGGCCATCGACCCCCCGACGAGGAACGCCAACCCGCCGAACATCGCCTTCTCGCTCAGTCCCGGCACGTGACCGATCGCCACCCGCAGGCGCTCGGCGAGCTCACGGTCGTAGGCCACGAGGACAGTATGGAGCCCCGGGCCACGGTGCGCCCGGCGTCAGTCGCGGTCGGTCAGGCTCCAGGCGTCCTCGGAACCCTCGTCGCCGTCGACCTCCTCGAGTCCGTCGGGGGCGAGAGAGTCCTTGGTCTCCCACCGCGGGGCTGCGGGTGCCGCCGGCAAGGGCACGGACAACGCGGCGGCGGGCGGCGGGTCGACGGGGATGTCGTCCCCCCGCAGCAGCGCCAGCGTGCCGGCCAGGTCGTCGGGCTTGACCAGCACGTCCCTCGCCTTCGACCCCTCCGACGGGCCGACGATCCCCCGCGACTCGAGCAGGTCCATCAGCCGCCCGGCCTTGGCGAACCCGACCCGCAGCTTGCGCTGGAGCATCGACGTGGAGCCGAACTGCGTGGTCACGACGAGCTCGGTCGCCTGGAGCAGCACCTCGAGGTCGTCGCCGATGTCGTCGTCGACCTGCTTGCTGGCGGCCACGACGGTGACGTCGTCGCGATAGCTGGGCTTCAGCTGCTCGGTCACGCTTCTGACGACGGCGTTGACCTCCGACTCGGTGACCCACGCGCCCTGCACCCGCATGGTCTTGCTCGCGCCCATGGGCAGGAAGAGCGCGTCGCCCTGGCCGATCAGCTTCTCGGCGCCGGGCTGGTCGAGCACGACCCGCGAGTCGGCGAGCGAGCTCGTGGCGAAGGCCAGCCGCGAGGGCACGTTGGCCTTGATGAGCCCGGTCACGACGTCGACCGAGGGCCGCTGGGTGGCCAGCACGAGGTGGATGCCGGCGGCGCGCGCGAGCTGGGTGATGCGCACGATCGACTCCTCGACGTCGCGCGGAGCCACCATCATCAGGTCGGCGAGCTCGTCGACGACGACCAGCAGGTAGGGGTAGGGCGTGAGCACCCGCTCCGACCCCGGCAGCGGCTTGAGCTTGCCCGACTTGACGGCCTTGTTGAAGTCGTCGACGTGCTTGAAGCCGAAGGCCGCGAGGTCGTCGTACCTCGTGTCCATCTCGCGCACCACCCAGGCGAGCGCCTCGGCGGCCTTCTTGGGGTTGGTGATGATCGGGGTGATGAGGTGCGGGATGCCCTCGTAGGCCGTGAGCTCGACCCGCTTCGGGTCGACGAGCACCATGCGCACCTCGTCGGGCGTGGCCCGCATGAGGATTGAGGTGATCATCGAGTTGACGAACGACGACTTGCCTGCGCCCGTGGCGCCCGCGACGAGCAGGTGCGGCATCTTGGCGAGGTTGGCGATGACGTAGCCGCCCTCGACGTCCTTGCCCACCCCCATGACCATCGGGTGCTCATTGCTGCGCGCCACCTGGCTGCGCAGCACGTCGCCCAGCGACACGGTCTCGCGGTCGGTGTTGGGGATCTCGATGCCGATGGCTGACTTGCCGGGGATGGGGCTGAGGATGCGCACGTCGGCGGAGGCGACGGCATACGCGATGTTCTTCGAGAGGGCGGTGACCCGCTCGACCTTGGTGCCGTGGCCGAGCTCGACCTCGTAGCGGGTGACCGTCGGGCCGCGGGAGAAGCCGGTGACCGCGGCGTCGATCTCGAACTGCTCGAAGACCATGGTGAGCGAGTCGACGACCTTGTCGTTGGCGGCGCTGCGCGTCTTGTGCGGTGCACCGGGCGCCAGCAGGGCATGGTCGGGCAGCGTGTAGGTGATGTCGCCCGAGAGCTGCAGCTGCTCCACCCGGGCGGGGGGGGTCGTGGTCGGCGGGGGGACCAGGATCTCCTTGGGCCCGACGCCGGCGGGTGCAGCCGCCGTCCGGCCGCCCACCGGAGCGGAGGCGGAGGCCACCGGGGCCACCGGCGACCCCGACGGCCTGTCGGCCGAGGGGGCGGGTCCCACCGGC
>JALYVC010000349.1 GCA_030853445.1 Actinomycetota bacterium
CCCCCCCCCCCGCGACGGCGCCGCCCGTCGCGTGACGGGGCGCCCAGCGGCGCGAGCTAGGCGTCGTACGGCCAGACGCTCAGACCCCGAGCGCCTCCGCAGCCTCTCGGGACGACTCCCGCAGGAAGGCCGAGCAGCGAGCCTCCTCGTCGGACTCCCCGATCGACCGGGCGGTCCGCGCCAGGGCCGCGAGCGCGCGGAGGAAGCCGCGGTTCGGCTCGTGCGCCCACGGCACGGGGCCCTGACCACGCCAGCCCGACCTGCGCAGGGTGTCGAGCCCCCGGTGGTAGCCGGTGCGCGCATACGCGTAGGCCTCGACCGGACGATTGGCGTCGAGCGCCCCCTCCGCCAGGGTGGCCCAGGCGAGGGACGAGGTCGGGTGGGCCGTCGCGACCGCGACCGGGTCGTCTCCGGCAGCGAGCAGCGCCGCGGCCGGGTCGACGGGCAGGAGGGTCGGCGCGATACCGAGCAGGCCGCCGTCGGTCACTGGTGCGTCCCAGCCGAGCGAAGGTTCTCGCAAGCGGTGACGACACGGGCCGACATGCCCGCCTCACCGGCCTTGCCCCAGGCGCGGGGGTCGTACTTCTTCTTGTCGCCGACCTCGTCGTCGACCTTCAGCACGCCCTCGTAGTTGGCGAGCATCCACCCGGCGATGGGGCGGGTGAAGGCGTACTGCGTGTCGGTGTCGACGTTCATCTTGACCACCCCGTAGTCGACGGCGGCCGAGATGTCCTCGGGCGACGAGCCGGAGCCGCCGTGGAAGACGAGGTGGAAGGGCTTCTCGTCGGTGTCGGGGAACTCCGCGTGCACCGCCTCCTGGGCCGCCTTCAGCACCTCGGGGCGCAGCTTGACGTTGCCGGGCTTGTAGACCCCGTGGACGTTGCCGAAGGTCAGGGCGGTCAGGTAGTAGCCCTGGTCGCCGGTGCCGAGGGCCTTCGCCGTGGCGATGGCGTCCTCGGGGGTGGAGTAGAGCTTGTCGTTGATCTCGCCCTCGACCCCGTCCTCCTCGCCGCCCACGACCCCGATCTCGACCTCGAGCACGACCTTGGCCGCCTGGCACTGGGCCAGCAGCTCGCGGGCGATCTCGAGGTTCTCGTCCAGCGGCACGGCCGAGCCGTCCCACATGTGCGACTGGAACCACGGCAGGCCGCCGCCCCTGACCCGCTCGGCCGAGGCAGCGAGCAGGGGACGCACGAAGCCGTCCAGCTTGTCCTTCGGGCAGTGGTCGGTGTGGAGCGCGATGTTGACGTCGTAGCCCCTGGCGACCTGCTCGGCAAACGCGGCGAAGGCGAGCGAGCCACTGACCATGCTCTTCAGCGAGCCGGAGAGGTAGTCCGCACCTCCGGTCGAGACCTGGATGATGCCGTCGCTGCCGGCGTCGGCGAAGCCCTTGAGCGCGGCGTTGAGGGTCTGGGACGACGAGACGTTGATCGCCGGGTAGGCGAACCTGCCCGCCTTGGCCCGGTCGAGCATCTCGGCGTACACCTCGGGGGTGGCGATGGGCATCGGCTCTCCTTCGAGTCTTGCGGTGGTGAGCGGGTTGGAGTTAGGGGGCGCACACGACGGCGCCCTGTCATCCTTCCACGCGCGAGCCGGGAGGACGGCGAGGCGTCGCACGGATCTGACGGGTCTGGCTCTTCGGGCCTCTCGGCGGGCGCTGGTCCGGGGCTGCGGCCCAGGTCAGGGCGGGTAAGACGTCGGGTTGGTCAGCTCGACCGCCTTGTCGGGTGCCCTGGTGGAGGAGGTGCGGGGGTGAGGCGGCCGGTGCACAAGGCATCGGATGACAACCGCTCTGCTCACCCTTCGCCGGAGGTGGTTGACGGCGATTCGCGGAAGGTACGCTCCATGCGTGCCCGAGCTGCCCGTCCTCGACGCCCTCGACCAACGCGTGCTCGGGAGTCTGCTCGAGAAGCAGAAGACCGTGCCGGCGTCCTACCCCATGACGCTCAACTCGCTGCGTACGGCGTGCAACCAGAGCAGCAGCCGCGACCCGGTGACGACGTACGACGACCCGACCCTCGAGGACGCGTGCCGATCGCTCAAGGGCCGCTCGCTCGTGCGGATCGTGTGGACGGGCGCGGGCAGCCGCACCCTGAAGTACCACCAGACGCTCGACGAGGTGCTCGAGCTCGCCGACGACGAGCGAGCGCTGCTCACCGTGCTGCTGCTGCGCGGACCGCAGGCGCCGGGCGAGCTCCGCACGCGGACTGAGCGGCTGCACGCGTTCGCCGACCGTGGGGACGTGGAGGAGGTGCTGGCGCGGATGGCCGGGCGCGCCGAGCCGCTCGTGGTCGAGCTGGAGCGGCGCGCCGGTCAGCAGGATGCGCGCTGGGCGCACCTGCTGGGGCCGCTGCCGTCCGGCGAGACCGGCGGTGGTGCGGTCGTGCCCGCGGTCGACCGGGAGAGCGTGCTGCGTGACGGGCCGACGGCCCGCGACGAGCGGGTGCTGTCGTCGATGGCGGCGGTAGCGGTGCCGTATGCCGAGGCGTTCGGTGACGAGGTGCGCGGGCTCCCCCTCGAGCGCTGGCTGCTCGACCGGGTGGCGGTCGAGGTCGACGAGGCACCGGTGGTCGAGGTGGGCTGCGGGCCGGGTCAGGTGACGGCGTGGCTGGCCGACTCGGGGGTCGCGGCGCAGGGGCTCGACCTCTCGCCCGCAATGGTCGCCGTCGCCCGCGAGCGGCACCCCGGGCTGACCTTCGAGATCGGCGACCTGCGCCACCTCATGCGCCCTGCCGGCGCGAGCGGGTGGGGCGCGGTGCTCGCGTGGTACTCCCTCATCTATCTTGCCGAGAGCGAGATCCCCTCTGCGGTGGGAGCGCTCGCACGGCCCCTGGCTCCCGGCGGCCTGTTGGTGGCGGCGATGCACGCGGGGGCGGCCGTGCGACATACGGCGTCGTGGTTCGAGCAGGAGGTCGACCTCGAGGTCGTGCTGCACGACCCCGAGGTCGTGCGGGCGGCGTTCGCCGCCGCAGGGCTGGTCGACGTGGAGTGGTACCTCCGCGGGCCGATGGGCTCGCGGGGCGAGACGAGCGACCGGCTCTACGTGCTGGGACGGCGCCCGGGCTGAGGCGGGCCGTGCGTCCGCCTCCCGGCGGACCGCCCGCTAGCGTGGCGCCCGTGCGCATCGCCACCTGGAACGTCAACTCCGTCCGCTCCCGCATCGACCGCGTCGAGGCCTTCCTCGCCCGCCACGACGTCGACGTGCTGGCCCTGCAGGAGACCAAGGCCAAGGTCGAGCAGATCCCGCTCATGGGTCTGCAGGCCGCGGGCTACGAGGTCGCGGCAGCGGGCTTCAACCAGTGGAACGGCGTCGCCGTCATCTCTCGCGTCGGCCTGACCGACGTCGAGGTCGGCTTCCCCGACCAGCCCGGCTACGGCGACCCGCTGGCCACCGAGGCGCGCGCCATCGGCGCCACCTGTGGGGGCGTGCGGGTCTGGTCGCTCTACGTGCCCAACGGGCGCAAGGTCGACGACCCGCACTACCACTACAAGCTCGACTGGCTGGCCATGCTCGAGGTGGCTGCCCAGGGCTGGCTGGCCGAGCCGACCGTACTCGTCGGCGACTGGAACATCGCCCCGCGCGACGAGGACGTCTTCGACATCTCGGCCTTCGCCAAGGACACGCACGTCACCCCGCCCGAGCGCGCGGCGTTCCAGGCCTTCGTCGACGCGGGCTGGGCCGACCTGGCCCGGCCCCACACGCCCGGACCCGAGGTCTACACCTACTGGGACTACTACCGGCAGCGCTTCGAGCGCAACCGCGGGATGCGCATCGACTTCCTGCTGGGGAGCAGGGCGGTCGCGGCGAGGGTGACGGGAGCGTTCATCGACCGTGACGAACGGGCGGGTACCGGCGCCAGCGACCACGCCCCGGTGGTGGTCGACCTGGCCTGAGGTCGTCGTGGCCGGGCCAACCCGCCCGTGGGTAGCCAAAGAATCACCCCCGCCACCCCCGGTTGGGGTGATTCTTTGGCTACCCACGGGTGATGGAAGGGGGCCTGTGGATGAGGTCTGACCCCACCGGCTCCGTTCCGGCACGATTTGCCGATGGATCCACGACCCTTGCCCCCCGTGCTGCGCGGCGAGGCGTTCACGATCCTGGGTGGGACGGTCGGCGGGGTCAGCAAGAGCAGGATGCTGCGAGACGACCTCGCCCGCCCCACGTATGGAGTGCGCCGCGACGGCCCACCGTCGACGCTCACCGAGCTCGCCACCGCCACTGCCCTGGCGCTGCCTCCGGACGTGGCCTTCTCCCACGCGACCGCCGCTGGCCTGCTCAACCTCCCGCTCCCCAGCGAAGTCGGGGCGCCGCTGCACGTGATGCGCACCAGCGGCCGCAACCGGATCCGACGGGCTGGGTGCGTGGGTCATCTCGGGCTGGAACGGCGCGAGCTGCTCATCCAGTCGGGCCTGACCCTGGTCAGTCCGGCTGACACCTGGGCCGACCTCGCCGACCTTCCCCTCGACGACCTCGTGGTCCTCGGCGACGCCATTGCCTCACGGGGCGCCAGCACCGACCCACTCGTCAAGGCCGTCGCCCGGCGAGGACGCGTCCCCCACCGATCCCGCAGCGCACTGTCGCTCGTCAGGGTGGGGTCTGCCTCTCCGATGGAGTCCCGGTCGCGGCTGGTCTTCATACGGGCCGGACTGCCCGAGCCCGAGCTGAACGCGGCAGTCACTGACGATGGCGACGAGTGGATCGCCACCGGCGACTTCGTCTGGCGCCGCCGACGCGTGATGGCGGAGTACCAAGGGGAGTACCACTTCGCCGACTTCGACCAGGGTGACCGCGACATCACGCGACGGCTCCTGGCTCAGGACCACGACTGGCGGTACGTCGAGATCACCAAGCGCGACATCTTCGAGACCGTCAGGCGCCGCGCGATGATCCAGAGGCTTCGCAGACTCCTGATGGACTGAGCTACCCACCGCACGGGGCGCGCTGAACCGAACAACCGCGTTGGGTAGCCAAAGAATCACCTCAACCTCTGCCACTTGAGGTGATTCTTTGGCTACCCAAGCCTCACGGGCCTCCCGACGTCAGGTGGGGGGGTCGGTCAGGCGGAGGATGACCCTGCCAGCTGCGCCGCTGGGGCGGCCGAACCTCGCCATCACCTTCTCGATAGCCATGACCACGGGATACTCCAGTCGGTACTTCGAGGAGAGGGCCGCGACGGCATCCCTCGTCGTCGCCGTGTCGCTCGGCTCGATGATCTCGACCGTGGCGGAGACCGACGGCGCACCCGGCTCGACCTTGCCGCTGCGTCCGCACGGCTGCAGCGTGACCTCCGGTCGACGGCGCAGGCGCTTCACCTTGTGGCTCCCGGCGGGCGTGGTGACGACCAGACCCTCGGGGGTCGCGGCGACCCAGACCGCGGTGGCGACGGCCGTGCCGTCCTGGCGGAAGGACGTGAGCGAGACGAACTTCGCCCGCCCGACACTCTCGAGGGTCGGCGGGCTGACGGACGTCACGGGGTCGGCTCCATGGGCTCCACGCTAGTGAGGTCGGCGTGCTGGCGCACCCACGAGTGCATGGCGATCGCGGCGGCGGCGCCGGCGTTGATCGACCGGGTCGAGCCGAACTGGGTGATGTGCAGCACCGCCTCGGCCGCGTCGCGCACGTCCTGGCTGAGCCCGGGCCCCTCCTGACCGAGGACGAGCACGCACTCACGAGGCAGCGGGTAGGTCTCGAGGGCCACCGAGCCGGGCAGGTTGTCGACCCCGAGCAGCGGTATGCCGCGCCCCCCGTCCGCGCGCGGCGCCCCGCCCGCCCAGGCGACGAGGTCCGCGACGCTGGGGTGGTGCAGCTCGTGCTGGTAGCGGTCGGTAACCATCGCCCCGC
>JALYVC010000372.1 GCA_030853445.1 Actinomycetota bacterium
GCGGGGCACCGCGCTCGTGCCGGCCGACCGGGCGGCCGTGGTCGCCTCGGCGCAGGTCGTCGACGCGCCGTACGTGCGCATTCCGAAGGACGCCGAGTACGCCGAGCCGCTGCGGGTGCGCGTGCACGGCGCCGGCCCCGGCCGACGGTCCAACGCCCACCTCGTGATCGAGGCCGGTCGCCACAGCCGGTCGGTGCTCGTCCTCGAGCACACCGGCTCGGGCGACCACACCGGCAACGTCGAGGTCGTCGTCGGTGACGGCGCCCACCTCACCGTCGTGAGCATCCAGCACTGGGACGACGACGCCAACCACCTCGGCCAGCACGACGCCGTGGTCGGTCGCGACGCGACGTACAAGCACATCGCCGTGACCCTCGGCGGCGGCATCGTGCGGATCAACACCAACGTGCGCTACGCCGGACCCGGAGGCTCGGCGACGCTGCTCGGCGTCTACTTCGCCGACTCGGGGCAGCACCTCGAGCACCGCAGCTTCGTCGACCACAACACCCCGCACTGCACGAGCCTCGTCACGTACAAGGGTGCGCTGCAGGGCGACTCGGCCCACACGGTCTGGGTGGGCGACGTGCTCATCCGCGCCGCGGCCGAGGGCACCGAGACCTACGAGCTCAACCGCAACCTCGTGCTCACCGACGGGGCGCGGGCCGACTCGGTCCCCAACCTCGAGATCGAGACCGGCGAGATCGTCGGTGCGGGCCACGCCTCGGCCACCGGCCGGTTCGACGACGAGCAGCTGTTCTACCTGCAGGCCCGCGGTATCCCCGAGGACCAGGCCCGCCGCCTCGTCGTTCGTGGCTTCCTCGTCGACATCATCAACCAGATCCCCGACGAGGCCCTGCGTGACCGGCTCTTCGCCGACATCGACGCCGAGCTGTCCGCCGCCGCGCGGGCAGGGGCGCAGGTGGGCGTCACCGCATGAGTGCCGAGCCCGTGACCGAGACCGGCTGGACCCTCGTCTGCCAGGTCGACGACATCGCCTGCGGCACGGTGGCGCAGGCCGAGGTCGACGGTCGCGTCATCGCCCTGGCGCGCGACGCCGAGGGCGTCTTCCACGCCCTCGACGACCGCTGCACCCACGGGGC
Source organism: Actinomycetota bacterium (assembly GCA_030853445.1). Lineage (GTDB taxonomy): Bacteria > Actinomycetota > Actinomycetes > Actinomycetales > Dermatophilaceae > Lapillicoccus. Next base: position 1,101 of record JALYVC010000372.1, read on the forward strand.
CGTGTCGCTCTCGGAGGGCGAGGTCGAGGGCTGCATGCTCGAGTGCTGGCTGCACGGCTCGCGGTTCGACCTGCGCACCGGCCAGCCCTCCGGCCCCCCGGCGATCATCCCGGTCGCCGTGTTCCCCGTGAAGGTCGAGGGCGACGACGTCTTCGTCGACGTCGTGTCGACCCGCTGACCCCACCTGCTGACGAACTTGACGAACCTGACGAAAGAGGCACACATGACCACCCTCGAGATTCACGACCTGCACGTGACGGTCGATGTCGAGGACGGCACCAAGGAGATCCTCCGCGGCGTCGACCTCACCATCCGCTCCGGCGAGACCCACGCGATCATGGGCCCGAACGGCTCGGGCAAGTCGACCCTGGCCTACTCCATCGCCGGCCACCCGAAGTACACCGTCACCTCCGGCACCGTCACCCTCGACGGTGAGGACGTGCTGGCGATGTCGGTGGACGCGCGCGCCCGCGCCGGCCTCTTCCTGGCCATGCAGTACCCCGTCGAGGTCCCCGGCGTGACGGTCTCCAACTTCCTGCGCACCGCCAAGACCGCGATCGACGGCGAGGCCCCCAAGCTCCGTACCTGGGTCAAGGAGGTCCGCGGCGCGATGGACCAGCTGCGGATGGACCCGGCCTTCGCGGAGCGCAACGTCAACGAGGGCTTCTCCGGAGGCGAGAAGAAGCGCCACGAGATCCTCCAGATGGAGCTGCTCAAGCCCCGGATCGCCATCCTCGACGAGACCGACTCGGGCCTCGACGTCGACGCCCTCAAGGTCGTCTCCGAAGGGGTCAACCGGGTCAAGGCGGGCAGCGACATCGGCGTCCTGCTCATCACGCACTACACGCGCATCCTGCGCTACATCAAGCCCGACTTCGTGCACGTCTTCATCGACGGCTCGGTCGTCGAGCACGGGGGAGCCGAGCTGGCCGACCGCCTCGAGGACGAGGGCTACGACCGCTACCTGACGCCGGCCACCGCCTCCGCAACGGCCTGAGCGCGCCAGCCATGACGACCAGCGCCGAGCCGTTCAGCGACGAGGAGGTCACCGCGATCCGCGGCGACTTCCCCATCCTGCGTCGCACGGTGCGGGACGGCCGGCCGCTGGTCTACCTCGACTCCGGCGCGACGTCCCACAAGCCCTGGGTGGTGCTTGCCGCCGAGCAGGAGTTCTACGAGAAGCACAACTCCGCGGTGCACCGCGGTGCCCACCAGCTCTCCGAGGAGGGTACGGAGCTCTACGAGGCGGCCCGCGAGACGATCGCGGGCCTCGTCGGGGCGCCGGCGTCAGAGGTCGTCTTTACCAAGAACGCCACCGAGTCGCTCAACCTCGTGGCCTACGCCTTCTCCAACGCCACCCACGGGGGCGGGGGAGCACGGGGCGGGGTCCGGGAGGACGGCGACGCGGGGGCCGAGCGTTTCGTCCTGCGGCCCGGTGACGAGGTGCTCGTCACCGAGATGGAGCACCACGCCAACCTGGTGCCGTGGCAGGAGCTGTGCCGCCGCACCGGCGCGACCCTGCGGTGGGTGCCCGTGACCGGAGACGGTGCCCTCGACCTGAGCACCCTCGACGACCTGCTGACGACCCGCACCAAGGTCTTCGCCTTCACGCACGTCTCCAACGTGCTGGGCACCGTCAACCCGGTGCGCGAGCTGACCGAGCGGGCCCATGCGGTCGGGGCGCTCGTGGTGCTCGACGCGTGCCAGTCGGCCCCGCACCTCGTCCTCGACGTGAGCGACCTCGACGTCGACTTCCTCGCGTTCAGTGGTCACAAGATGTTCGGACCACTCGGGATCGGTGTGCTGTGGGGACGGGCCGAGCTGCTCGACGCGATGCCGACCTTCCTCACTGGCGGGTCGATGATCGAGACCGTGACGATGGAGGGATCGACCTACGCCCCCGTGCCCCAGAAGTTCGAGGCCGGGGTGCCGATGGCGGCCCAGGCCATCGGTCTCGCCGCCGCGGTCGACTACCTCACCGAGCTCGGGCTCGCCCGCGTGACGGCTCACGAACAGCGCCTCACCGAGCACCTGCTCTCCGGCATCGCCGCGCGGCCCTGGCTGCGTGTCATGGGGCCGGCGAGCTCCCTCGAGCGCGGGGCGACCGTCGCCTTCGTCGTCGAGGTGGCGGGCGCACCCGGTGAACGGCCCGAGACGGTGCACGCGCACGACGTCGGACAGGTGCTCGACGACCGCGGGATCGCCGTGCGGGTCGGCCACCACTGCGCGTGGCCCCTGCACCGGGCCCTCGGGGTCGCGGCGACGACCCGCGCCACCTTCGCGGCCTACAACACGATCGACGAGGTCGACGTCCTGCTCGAGGCGCTCGACCTGGTGCCCGGCGTCTTCGGCCTCGACGTCCCCGACGCGCAGGTCCCCACCCGAACCCCCCAGGAGGCACACGCCTGATGGACCTCTACCAAGAGCTCATCCTCGAGCACTCGAAGCGTCCCCGGCACGCCGGGCTGCGTGAGCCCTTCGCCTCGCAGGTGCACCACGTCAACCCCACCTGCGGTGACGAGGTGACCCTGCGGGTCGACCTCGACACGTCCATGGGCGAGGGGCTGGACGCCACCGTGCGCGACCTGTCCTACGACGCCCTCGGGTGTTCGATCTCCGTCGCGTCGAGCTCGATCCTCGCCGAGGAGGTCACCGGTCGCACGGTCGGTGACGCGCTGGCCACCTACGCCGCCATGCGGGCGATGCTGACCTCCAAGGGCGAGGACCCCGGCGACGAGGACGTCATCGGTGACGCCGTGGCCCTCGCCGGCGTGGGAAAGTACCCCTCCCGCGTCAAGTGCGCGCTCCTCGGCTGGAGCGCTTTCGCCGACGCCCTCGCGCGCAGCGGCGTCGACATCGCCGCCGTCAGCACCGACGCACCCCGTACCCCCATCCCGACGAAGGGCTGAGCATGTCCGACACCGACACCGACACCACGACCCACACCCACGAGGGTCACGACCACGAGGGTCACGACCACGCGGGTCACGACCACGCGGATCACGACCACGCGGCTCCCGAAGGTCCCCCGAGCGCCGGCGTTGCCCCGTCATCGACCTACGGCGGCACCCCCGCCAACGTCGCCGATGTCGAGGAGGCGTTGCGCGACGTCGTCGACCCCGAGCTCGGCATCAACGTCGTCGACCTCGGTCTGATCTACGGCATCACGGTCGACTCGTCGGCGCAGGCGGTCATCGACATGACGCTCACCTCGGCTGCCTGCCCGCTCACCGACGTCATCGAGGACCAGACGGCCTCCGCGCTGGAGGGCCTCACCAACGGCTTCCGGATCAACTGGGTCTGGATGCCGCCGTGGGGTCCCGACAAGATCACCGACGACGGGCGCGAGCAGCTGCGCGCCCTCGGCTTCAACCTCTGACCCCCTCCCTTGGACCGTCAGGTAGCCAAAGAATCACCTCAAGTGGCCCACCTTGAGGTGATTCTTTGACCACCGAGGGCCAGGGCGGGGGTGAGCGGAGCTACGGCTTCCGCACCAGGGCGATCCACGCCGGGGCCATCCCCGACGCGGTGCACGGGGCCCGGGCGCTGCCGATCTACCAGACCAGCGCGTTCGTCTTCGACGACGCCGCCGACGCCGCCGCTCGCTTCGCCCTGCAGAAGTACGGCAACGTCTACAGCCGCCTGTCCAACCCCACCGTCGCTGCCTTCGAGGAACGGGTCGCCTCGCTCGAGGGTGGGCTCGGCGCGGTGGCGACAGGGTCAGGGCTCGGCGCCGAGATGGTCACCTTCGCGGCCCTCGCCGGCGCGGGCGACGAGATCGTCGCCAGCGCCTCGCTCTACGGCGGCACGGTCACCCAGCTCGACGTCACCCTGCGCCGGTTCGGGGTCAGCACCACCTTCGTCGGGTCGCACGACCCCGAGGCGTATGCCGCCGCCGTCACCGACCGGACCCGGCTGATCTTCGTCGAGAGCATCGCCAACCCCTCGGGCGCCATCGCCGACCTAGCCGGGCTGGCCGACGTGGCCGGGGCCCACGGCCTCCCCCTCGTGGTCGACTCCACCGTGGCGACCCCCTACCTCCTGCGCCCGTTGGAGTGGGGGGCCGACATCGTCACCCACTCGGCCACGAAGTTCCTCGGCGGGCACGGCACGACCCTGGGCGGCGTGGTCGTCGAGTCGGGACGCTTCGACTGGGCGGGCGGGAAGTTCCCCCTCTTCACCGAGCCGGTGCCCCACTACGGGGGGCTCACCTGGAGCGGCAACTTCGGGGAGTACGCCTTCCTCACCCGGCTGCGCGCCGAGCAGCTGCGCGACCTGGGGCCGGTACTGGCCCCGCACTCGGCGTGGCTGCTGGCCCAGGGACTCGAGACCCTGCCCCTGCGGATGCAGGCCCACGTCGACAACGCCCGCATCGTCGCGCAGTGGCTCGAGGCCGACCCTCGGGTGTCGGTCGTCAACTGGGCCGGTCTGCCGTCGCACCCGCACCACGACCGGGCCCAGCGCTACCTCCCGCAGGGGCCAGGGTCGGTCTTCACCTTCGAGGTCGAGGGCGGTCGTCCGGTCGGGCAGCGCTTCATCGAGTCGGTGGACCTCGCCTCGCACCTGGCCAACATCGGTGACACCAAGACCCTCGTCATCCACCCGGCCTCGACGACCCACGCCCAGCTGAGCGAGCAGCAGCTGCTCGACGGGGGAGTGGCGCCCGGGCTCGTGCGCATCTCGGTCGGGCTCGAGGACGCTGTCGACATCATCGACGACCTCGACCAGGCCCTGGCGACGGCGGTCGCGGGATGAGTGACGACTCCGGCGGCGGCGACCCGATCTGGGTCGGGCCCGGGGCCAAGGAGCGACTGGGTCTGATGCGGGCGACGCGCACGATCGCGGTCGTCGGCGCCTCACCCAACCCGGCGCGGGCGTCGTTCTTCGTGGCCACCTACCTGCTGGCCTCCACCGACTACGAGACCTGGTTCGTCAACCCCGTCGCCGCCGCCAACGGCGAGACGATCCTCGGCCGCGAGGTCTACCCCGACCTCGCGTCCCTGCCCGTCGTCCCCGACCTCGTCGACGTCTTCCGCAAGGCGCACGACACCCCCGAGGTGGCGCGTGAGGCGGTCGCGGTCGGGGCGAAGACCCTGTGGCTCCAGCTGGGCGTGCGGTCGGACGAGGCGGCCCACATCGCCGAGGACGGTGGGCTGTCCGTCGTCATGGACCGCTGCCTCAAGATCGAGCACGCGCGCTTCCACGGCGGCCTGCACCTCTTCGGCTTCGACACCGGCCAGATCAGCGCGCGCAAACCGAGGCGCTGACGTGACCGCCCCCCGCACCGTCGAGGTGGCACCCGAGAGGGTCGACACGTGGGTGGCCGGGTTCGGTGAGCGGCACGGCGGGGTGCACGTCACCGAGGCCGACGGACGGGTTGTGTCCGTCCTCGGTGGCGACGGTGCGACCGCGCTCTTCGCGTGGTTCGACGCCGAGCCGGTCGGGGTGGTGCTCGTGCGTCGGGGGGGCTACGCCGTGGCCCTGGTCCGCGCCGGCGAGCTGGTGCTGCACAAGGTGGGCACCCGGCACGTCCAGTCGCGCACCGCGGCCGGCGGGTGGTCGCAGCAGCGCTTCGCCC
>JALYVC010000380.1 GCA_030853445.1 Actinomycetota bacterium
GGCTCGCCGTGCGGGTGCTCGACGGCGGGATCACGGCCTGGGTCTTGGCAGGAGGTGCTCTCGAGGTGGGCGACGGGCCGACGCCCGACCGCACGTCGCCGCAGGTCGAGGTCGGTCGGCTGACCACCCTCACCTCCGACGAGGCGTCCGCGTGGGCCCGCAGCGGCCTCCTGCTCGACGCCCGACCGGCGCCGCGCTACCGCGGTGAGACCGAGCCGCTCGACCCGCGCGCCGGTCACCTGCCCGGCGCCGTCAACCTCCCCGCCACGACCCTGTATGCCGTCGACGGCACCCTTCCCGACGCTGCGACCCTGCGCACGGCGCTGTCGGCCGTCGGGGTGGACCTGGGTGACGACGACGGCGCCGACGACGGCGGGAGGATGGCTCACCCGTCGGTCGCGACCTCGTGCGGCTCGGGCGTCTCCGCCGCCCGACAGGTGCTGGCCCTCGCCACCCTCGGTGTCGACGCGCCCCTCTACCCCGGGTCGTTCTCGGCCTGGTCGCAGGACCCGGACCGCCCGGTGGCGACGGGCCCGGAGCCCGGCTGAGCCGCAGGTGTCACGGCGCTGTCCACATGTCCACCGGTCGTTGTCCACAGTCATCCACAGGATGTGGACAAACCTCCGGAGCGCCACGACGTCAGCGGCACGACGCGTCCAACGCGCAGCCTCGCAGCCGCGTGCAGCCCCATCGGTGCGACCCCCGGCACGGGAGCGGCCCTGATTTCGCGTCAGGACGGCATACCGGGGCCTCCTGATGCCGTTTCGCCAGCCACTGACTAGTAGACTGGGAGGCAGACGACGGCTTCGCGGAGGACACCCCTCTCGATGCCGCTCGCTGTGCACATAGGACGCGCAGCGCCTAACCGAGCAAGGAGCACCGTGACCGAGGCCGACCAGCAGCCCGACCCCACCACTCCCACCGCTGGACAGGTCCCGGACATCCCGCAGGACGCCGCCTCCACCGAGGTCGCGCCGCCCGAGACCGCGGCCCCCGCCTACGACGCCAACGCCATCCAGGTGCTCGAAGGCCTGGAGGCGGTGCGCAAGCGCCCGGGCATGTACATCGGGTCGACCGGCGCGCGAGGTCTGCACCACCTGATCTGGGAGATCGTCGACAACGCGGTCGACGAGGCCCTCGCGGGCTACGCCGACACCATCGACGTCACCCTGCGGTCCGACGGCGGCGTCACGGTGCGCGACAACGGCCGTGGGATTCCCACCGACATCCACCCGGTCGAGCAGATCTCGGCCGTCGAGCTCGTGCTCACCCAGCTGCACGCGGGTGGCAAGTTCGGCGGCGGCGGCTACAAGGTCTCCGGAGGTCTGCACGGCGTCGGCTCCTCGGTCGTCAACGCCTTGTCGACCCGCCTCGAGGTGGCGGTGCGCCAGAAGGGCCACGTCTACGAGATGGCCTTCGACTACGGCGCCGCCGTCGAGCCGCTCAAGGTCGTCGGCGACAGCGACGAGACCGGCACGACCATCACCTACTGGGCCGACGCCGCCATCTTCGACAGCGTCGACTACGACTTCGAGACCATCCGCGCCCGTTTCCAGCAGATGGCTTTCCTCAACAAGGGCCTGCGCATCAACCTCGTCGACGAGCGGGTCGACGAGGTGCCCGTCGACGACCTCGGTGGTCTCGATGACCTCGATGTGCCCGGCACCGACCGGTCCGGCGTCGAGATCGTCGACGAGCCCGAGACCGGCACCGCCGTCGGCTCCGTGACGCCCGCGAAGAGCACCCGCAAGCGCAAGATCTCCTACCGCTACGACAACGGCCTGGTCGACTACGTGACCCACCTCGTGGGCTCCAAGCGCTCCGAGCCGATCCACCCCGACATCATCGCCTTCGAGGTCGAGGACAAGGCCCGTGCGCTCTCGCTCGAGCTGGCGATGCAGTGGACGACGGCCTACTCCGAGTCGGTCCACACCTACGCCAACACCATCAACACCCACGAGGGCGGCACCCACGAGGAAGGCTTCCGCGCGGCCATGACCAAGCAGGTCAACGACTTCGCCCGTGCCGGTCGCTACCTCAAGGACAAGGACGAGAACCTCACCGGAGACGACATCCGCGAGGGCCTGGTCGCCGTCATCAGCGTCAAGCTCGGTGAGCCGCAGTTCGAGGGCCAGACCAAGACCAAGCTCGGTAACTCCGAGGTCAAGGGCTTCGTCCAGCGGGCCATGACCGACGCCTTCGGCCACTGGCTCGAGGGCCACCCGCGTGAGGGCAAGGACATCGTCAGCAAGGCCATCCAGGCCTCTGCCGCCCGCATCGCCGCCCGCAAGGCACGCGAGTCGACCCGCCGCAAGGGCCTGCTCGAGTCGGGCGGCCTGCCGGGCAAGCTCAAGGACTGCCAGAGCAAGGACCCGTCGCTCTCCGAGGTCTTCATCGTCGAGGGCGACTCGGCGGGTGGCTCGGCGGTGCAGGGGCGCAACCCCCACACCCAGGCGATCCTGCCCATCCGCGGCAAGATCCTCAACGTCGAGAAGGCGCGCATCGACAGGATCCTCGCCAACAACGAGGTCCAGGCGCTCATCACCGCCTTCGGCACCGGCATCGGCGAGGACTTCAACATCGCCAAGGCGAGGTACCACAAGATCGTCCTGATGGCCGACGCCGACGTCGACGGCATGCACATTCGCACGCTGCTGCTGACGCTGCTGTTCCGCTTCATGCGCCCGCTCATCGAGGCCGGCTACGTCTACCTCGCGCAGCCCCCGCTCTACCGCATCAAGTGGAGCAACGTCGAGCACCAGTTCGCCTACTCCGACCGTGAGCGCGACGCCCTGATCGCCGACGGCCGGGCCCGCGGCTGGCGCCTGCCGAAGGACAACCCGACCCAGCGCTACAAGGGTCTCGGCGAGATGAACTACCACGAGCTGTGGGACACCACGATGGACCCCGACACCCGCACGCTGCTGCAGGTGACGCTCGCCGACGCCGCCTCGGCCGACGAGATCTTCTCGATCCTCATGGGTGAGGACGTCGAGTCCCGCCGTGGCTTCATCCAGCGCAACGCCCGCGACGTGCGCTTCCTCGACATCTGACCCGTATGCCGCGAGCCCACCCGGGTGGGCCCGCGCGCCTGCGCGACCCCCGGCACCCGCGAACCCCGCACGGAACTAAGGACCTTGAGTGAGCGACGAGCAGCCCCCCACCGGCCCCGACGACGAGACGCCCGACGAGACACCGCAGGAGATCGACGCGGCAGGCGAGGCCGACGCGGCCGACGAAGACGACGTCGACGACGGCACGATGGACGCTCCCGGCGGCATCAGCCCGCAGGACCTCGCCGCCTCACAGCAGCTGAGCACGGGTGACCGGGTCGAGCCGATCGACCTCAACACCGAGATGCAGCGCTCCTACATCGACTACGCGATGGCGGTCATCGTCAGCCGGGCGCTGCCCGACGTGCGCGACGGGCTCAAGCCCGTGCACCGACGCGTCATCTACGCCATGTACGACGGTGGCTACCGGCCGGACCGCGGCTACAACAAGTGCTCGCGCGTCGTCGGTGACGTGATGGGGCAGTACCACCCGCACGGTGACACGGCGATCTACGACACCCTGGTGCGCCTCGTGCAGGACTGGACGATGCGCTACCCGCTCGTCGACGGACAGGGCAACTTCGGCTCGCGCGGCAACGACGGGGCCGCTGCCCCGCGGTACACCGAGTGCCGGATGGCGCAGCTGGCCATGGAGATGGTCCGCGACATCCACGAGGACACCGTCGACTTCCGCGACAACTACGACGGCAAGACGCAGGAGCCGACGGTCCTGCCGGCGCGCTTCCCCAACCTGCTGGTCAACGGCTCGTCCGGCATCGCCGTCGGCATGGCCACGCAGATCCCCCCGCACAACCTGCGCGAGGTCGCGGCCGGTGCCCAGTGGGCACTGGCCCACCCGGATGTGCCGCGCGAGGAGCTCCTGGAGGCGCTCCTCGGCATCATCAAGGGTCCCGACTTCCCCACCGGCGCCCTCATCATGGGTCACCAGGGCATCGAGGACGCCTACCGCACCGGCCGCGGCTCGATCAGCATGCGAGGGGTCGTCTCGGTCGAGGAGATCCAGGGCCGGCAGTGCCTGGTCGTCACCGAGCTGCCCTACCAGGTCAACCCCGACGCGCTCGCGCAGAAGATCGCCGAGCTGGTCAAGGACGGCAAGCTCGCCGGCATCGCCGACATCCAGGACGACACGTCGGGCCGCACCGGGCAGCGGCTCATCATCGTGCTCAAGCGCGACGCCATCGCCAAGGTCGTGCTCAACAACCTCTACAAGCACACCCAGCTGCAGACGAACTTCGGGGCGAACATGCTCGCCCTCGTCGACGAGGTGCCGCGCACGCTGCCGCTCGACGCCTTCATCCGCCTCTGGGTCGACCACCAGATCGAGGTCATCCGTCGCCGTACGGAGTTCCGGCTGCGCAAGGCCGAGGACCAGATCCACATCCTGCGCGGCTACCTCAAGGCGCTCGACGCGCTCGACGAGGTCATCGCGCTCATCCGCGCGTCCGACACCGTCGAGATGGCCCGCGAGGGTCTGATGGCGCTGCTCGAGATCGACGAGATCCAGGCCCGCGCGATCCTCGACATGCAGCTGCGTCGTCTGGCGGCCCTCGAGCGCCAGAAGATCGTCGAGGAGCACGACAGGCTCCAGTCCGACATCGACGACTACCGCGACATCCTCGCCAAGCCGCTGCGTCAGCGCGACATCGTCTCCAGCGAGCTCGCCGAGATCGTCGACAAGTACGGCGACGACCGTCGCACCCAGATCGAGTTCAGCGACGGTGACATGTCGATGGAGGACCTCATCCCCGAGGAGGACGTCGTCGTGACGATCACCCGGGGGGGCTACGCCAAGCGCACCAAGGTGGACCTCTACCGCTCGCAGCGCCGGGGCGGCAAGGGAGTCAAGGGGGCGCAGCTGCGCGGGGAGGACGTCGTCGAGCACTTCTTCACGACCTCCACGCACTCGTGGCTGCTGTTCTTCACCAACCACGGCCGGGTCTACCGGGCGAAGTCCTACGAGCTGCCCGACGCCGGGCGCGACGCCAAGGGGTCGCACGTGGCGAACCTGCTCGCCTTCCAGCCCGGCGAGCAGATCGCGCAGGTGCTCGACATCAGCACCTACGACCAGGCGCCCTACCTGGTGCTCGCGACGAAGCGTGGGCTGGTCAAGAAGACCAAGCTCGAGGAGTACGACTCCCCCCGCTCGGGCGGGCTCATCGCGGTCAACCTGCGGGACGGCGACGAGCTCATCGGCGCCGGCCTCGCGTCGTCCGACGACGACCTCATCCTCGTCTCGCGCAAGGGCCAGTCGGTGCGCTTCCACGCCACCGACGAGTCACTGCGCCCCATGGGTCGCGCCACCTCGGGCGTCACCGGTATGAAGTTCCGCGAGGACGACCGCCTGCTGTCGATGTCGGTGGTGTCGTCGGGTGAGGACCCCGACCTCTTCGTCGTCTTCGAGAACGGCATCGCCAAGCGCACCCTGGCCAGCGACTACCCCGTCAAGGGTCGCGCGGGGCTCGGGGTGCGGGTCGCGCAGGTCTCCGACCGGGGTGGCGACATCGTCGGCGCGCTGACCGTGTCCGAGGACGACGAGGTCATGGTCGTCATGGAGAAGGGCAAGATCGTGCGCTCACGGGTCGACGAGGTGCGTCGTACGGGTCGCAACACCATGGGCGTGAAGTTCGCGGCGCCCGACACCGGTGACTCCATCGTGGCTGTCGCCCGCAATACCGAACGGGTCATCGAGGTCGACGCGGACGCCGAGGTCGGCGGCGTGGTCGACGGGCTGGTCGACGGCGGCGAGGAAGGTGCCCGGGGGGAGGCCACCCACGGCGCAGACCCAGCGGACGCCCACGTCAATGGCGTACCGTCTGACTCGTCACCCGTGACCGAGGACTCGTCCGGTGAGCAGCCGGACGACAGCGATGGAGGCACCGAGTGAGCACGACAGGCCAAGGAGACCGGCCACGTCGCCCCCTAGGCGGCACCGGCCGCCCGGCGTCGGGACCCGGCTCCGCGACGTCGACAGTGCCCGGCGCCCGCCCGGCTGGGGGTCAGGCCCTGCGGCCTGCCGGGGGCCAGACGCCCCGCAACGGATC
>JALYVC010000388.1 GCA_030853445.1 Actinomycetota bacterium
GCCCAGGCCAGCACGCCGGCGAGCGGGCGGGGGAGGCCGACCAGCCGCTTGGCCGTGAGCGCGAGCAGCGCCCCGACGGCGAGCTCCCAGGCGCGGGTGTGGATGCCGAAGTAGGCCCACGGGGCCGAGGTGGCGGTCAGCTGTGCGGAGGCGAGGGCCGACGAGGCGATGACGGCGAGGACGACCAGGAGCAGCAGCACGCGCCCGGCCCGGCGACCGAGGAGGCGCCCGGTGAGCAGCAGGGCCGTGACGACGACGGGCCATACGACGTAGAACTGCTCCTCGACCGCCAGCGACCAGAAGTGCTGGAGCGGCGAGGCTGCGGTCCCGACGTGCTGGTAGTCGGTGCCCAGCGCGGCCAGCCGGTAGTTCAGGACCGACAGGGCCGAGTAGATCCCGTCGGTCGTCACCTCGCGCACCTGCAGCGGCGGCCCGAAGAAGCGGAAGGCGGTGACCGTCGCCACCACGGCGAGGGAGGCGGCCGGCAGCAGCCGCCGGATGCGGTGGGCGTAGAAGACGGGCAGCGCCCGGAGCCCGCTGCGGCTGATCGAGCGGGTGAGCTGCTTGGTGATCAGGAAGCCCGAGATGACGAAGAAGACGTCGACCCCGACGTAGCCACCGGGCAGGGCGAGACCGGCGTGGTAGACGACGACGGCCACGACGGCCACGGCCCGCAGCCCCTCGATGTCGGGGCGGAAGTCGCGGTCGGCCGGTCGCCGGAGGCGGGCGATCACCCGCCGGGCCTGACGGGCACGTCGGACGGTGAGGGGCCGCTGGCTGCGGCCCGACCAGGTCGAGGAGGTGGGGAGGTCGTCCGAGCGGCGGTAGGTGGGCGCGCTCGGGCTCAGTGTTGCAGTCATGGGGGAGGGGGGGCCCTTTGCCTGTTCGTGTCACCCTCCCGTGGGGGCGGAGGGGCTGGCTGGAGCGCGGCAGCGATGGCGGCTCAGTGACGGGGCAAATCTACTGGAAGAGACTAAAAGTGCAATACGGCTATATGTACTATTTACCTCTGAAACCCCGATCCGACGCCAGCCGGTCAGCGCACCCGCCAGCGTCCGGGGGCCGGGGGCGGGGGTGACGGACTCCGGTCGAGGCCGGCCAGCGGCCGCGCCGAGAGTGCCATCCGCTCGACGTCGGCTCCGCGCCGCAGGCCGGTCGGGAAGGGTGCGCGGGCCACCTGCGCCGCGATCGCCGCGATGTCGAGCGGGGTCGCCGACGCCGCGAGGACGACGTTGCCGAACCGACGCCCCTTGAGCACCTCCTGCGTGGCGACGAGCGCCACCTCGCCGAGGGCTCCGGTCGCCGCCAGCGACGCGACGACACGGGCGACGTAGCGCAGGCCGGGCTCGTCGGCGAGGTTGAGCAGGGCCACCCCCGACCCCCGCAGCACCCTGGCCACGTCGGCGAGATACTCCACCGTCGTCAGCTCGGGCGGAACCTGGCCCCGGTCGAAGGCGTCGACCACGACGATGTCGGCGCTCGCGTCCGCGAGTGCCGCGGTGCCGGTCAGGCCGTCGACCGGTCGCACCCTGATCCGGTGGCGGCGCGGCAGGGGAAGCTCGCGGCGCACGATCTCGGTGAGCGCGGCATCGGGCTCCATTACGATCTGGGGCGAGCCGGGGCGGGTGTGCTCGACCCACCGGGCGAGCGTCATGGCCGCGCCCCCCACGTGGGTCACGGCCAGGGGGGCCGGTGCCAGTGGGCCCGCTGCGTCGACGAGCAGGGCCAGGTGGGCGACGTACTCGAAGACGAGCAGCCCGGGGTCACCCGGGTGCACGTGCGACTGGGGTGAGCCGTCGAGCATCACCGTCACCCCACCGAGCTCGTCGCTGACGAGCTTGACTCGACCGGGTTCGGCGGGTCCCGGGGTCTGGGCGCTGTCGGAGCCACCAGGGGGAGGCGATGACGCCCCCGACCCCGATGACCGGGCCGACGAGGGGGTGCTGCGGCGACCGCGGCGACCACTCGGCATACGGACAGGGTAGGGCGCGCGCCCGACGTAGGGTCTGCGCATGCGCTTCGGTCTGACCATCCTGCCCGAGCTGCCCTGGCGCGAGGCGGCCCCTCGCTGGCGTGCGGCTCAGGAGATGGGCTTCGACCACGCGTGGACCTACGACCATCTCGTATGGGGTGGCTTGCCTGAGTCCCCTTGGTACGCAACGATGCCCACCCTCACCGCCGCTGCGACGGTGACGACGACCATCCGGCTCGGCACGTTTGTCGTGAGCCCCAACTTCCGCCACCCGGTCGCGCTGCACCGCGACGTGCAGTCACTCGACGACATCAGCGGCGGGCGCCTCCTGCTCGGGGTGGGCACCGGCGGCGACCTCGACTCGCGGCTGCTCGGCGGGCCGGAGCTCACGCTCGGTGAGCGGGTGGACCGCTTCCAGGAGTTCACGCGGCTGCTCCTGCGCCTGCGCGACGACGACCACGTGAGCGCCGACGGCCGCTGGTTCAGTGCCCGGGACGCCCGCACCCTGCCGCGGGTGGGGCACGTGCCGGTGCTGGTGGCCGCCAACGGACCGCGGTCGTTGCGCTTCTGCGCCCGTCACGGCGACGGGTGGGTGACGACCGGGGCCAAGGTCGAGCATCTCGACCAGTGGTTCGGCGACCTGGCCACGGCCCGCGAGACCCTCGAGGCGGCGCTGCAGATGGCGGGACGCGACCCCGCCGCCTTCCCCCGATACCTCAACCTCGACTCCTCGCCGCGTTACTCGCTCGAGAGCGTCGGGCTCTTCGCGGAGATGGCCGGCCGCGCCGCCGACCTCGGCTTCACCGACGTCATCACGCACTGGCCACGCCCCTCGAGCCCGTATGCCGGGTCGCTCGCGACGCTCGAGCGCGTCGCGGCTCAGGTGGTTGGCCGAGGCGCGCACGAAGGCTGACCGTCGGATTTGTCGGGTTTGATGGGATATACGGGCAAACCGGGATAAATTTGGCCCGTCGCCCAATCGGGTGACGCCCCGGGCACCCCGACACCAGGAGCTCACGCCCCATGCAACGCCTCCTCCCCGTGGTGGCCGTCATCACGGCTGCCGTCGTCACCTGCACCGCGGGCATCTCCAGTGCGAGTGGCATGCCCGCACCCGCCCCGTCGGGCCCTCCGACGACCGTGGCCTCCGCGGCCCAGCTGGTCTCCTCGCTCCGGGTCCCGTCCCCGAGTGCGCGCCTCGCCACCCCGCTCGCCCGTGCTGCCGCTGTGCGGGGCGCCAACGCCCTCGTCGTCCTGCGCCCTGCCCGGCTCCACGCCGGCGCCGGCGACGCGTTCACCGCGCGAGCCGTCGTCTCGGGCGACGGTGGTCTGCAGCACGTGGCCTACGAGCGCACCTACCGTGGGCTGCCGGTCGTCGGGGGTGACTTCGTCGCCACGACCGACTCCGCCGGCCGCGTCCTGTCCCTCTCGGAGGGACAGCAGGCGTCCGCGCTGACCCTGTCCACGCATCCGCGGCTCTCGATGTCGGCCGCTGCGGGGATCGCCCGGGTCCACGGTGCGCAGGCTCCACGGGTCGTGAGCACCCGGCTCGTCGTGCTCGCCACACCGGCCGCCAACCAGCTGGCCTACGAGTCGGTCGTCACCGGTCATCTCGGGGCGCTGCCGAGCCGCCGGCACCTCTTCGTCGACGCCACCACGGGCGTCGTGCTGCGCTCGGTGGACGACGTCACCGACAACGACGGCTCGGGCACGGGGTGGCTCAACGGCCCGGCCCCGTTCACCCTGTCGACGACGGGCTCCGGCACCGCGTTCTCGATGACCGACCCCACCCGCCCCGGCGTCTCGTGCCGCGACTACTCCAGCCGGGCCGTGCTGACCGGCACCGACGACGCCTGGGGCAACGGCGCCGGCACCTCGGTCGAGACCGGCTGTGCCGATGCGCTCTACGACGTGCAGCGCGAGTGGGACATGCTCAAGACGTGGCTCGGCCGCAACGGGATCAACGGCTCCGGGTCGGGATTCCCGGTCTATGTCGGTCTGAACGCCGTCAACGCCTACTGGGACGGCTCGGCCGTCTCGATCGGCCACAACACCGCAGGAAGGTGGATCTCCTCCCTCGACGTGGTCGGCCACGAGCTGGGCCATGCCGTCGACAGCTTCACCCCCGGGGGCATGTCGGCAAACGGCGTGTCGGAGGGGACCGGCGACATCTTCGGGGCGCTCACCGAGTTCTACGCCAACCAGCCGGCCCCCTACGACACACCGGACTTCACCATCGGCGAGATGGTCAACCTCGTGGGCACGGGGCCGATCCGCAAGATGTACAACCCGGCCCTGGTCGGTGACCCCGCCTGCTACTCCGCCTCCGTCCCCGGTATGGAGACGCACGCCGCGGCCGGACCCCTCGACCACTGGTTCGTCCTGCTCGCCCAGGGCAGCGCGGCGAGCGCGGGCCTCCCGGCCAGCCCCACCTGCAACACCAAGAGCGTGACCGGTCTCGGCATCGTCAACGCCGGCAAGATCTTCTACAACGCCATGCTCACCAAGACGGGGGGCATGACCTACCTCGCCTACCGCAAGGCGACCCTCGCCGCGGCGAGGAACCTCTACCCGGGAAGCTGTGCGCCCTTCGCGAGCGTCAAGGCGGCATGGGACGCGATCAGCGTCCCGGTCCAGTCGGGAGAGGTGACCTGCGTGGTCACCCCCCCGGTGGTCGCCAACCCCGGTAGCCGCACCGCGGCCCGCGGAGTGGCGACCAGCCTGCAGATGACGGCCACGGGTGGCACGGCGCCATACACGTGGAGCGCTACCGGCCTGCCTGCCGGCCTGACCCTCGACCCCTCGACCGGTCTGATCGCCGGCACCCCGGCCGTCGGCGTGACGGCCACCGTCGTCGTCAGTGCTGCCGGCGGCGGGGGTGTCGGCACGGCCACCTTCCGATGGGTCGTCACGACCACCTGCGCCCGCTCCGGACAGGTCATGGCCAACCCCGGCTTCGAGGCGGGTACGACGGGCTGGACCGGCGCCGTCGCCAACATCGGCGTCTGGCGGGCGGCCCAGCCGGCCCACACCGGCCTGCGGTCGGCCTGGATGAACGGGTGGGGGACGACCACGCACGAGGCGGTCAGCCAGAGGGTCGCCATCCCGGCCGGGTGTCGCGCCACCCTGTCCTTCTGGGTGCACGTCGACACGGTGGAGACGAACTCCACGCCGGACGACCAGCTGACGGTCAAGATCGGGACGACGACCCTGCGGACCTTGTCCAACCTCGACGCGAAGCCCGGCTACGTGCAGTACGCCTACGACGTCGCCGCCTGGTCGGGGCAGACGGTGGCGGTGACCTTCGACGGTGCCGAGGACTCGTCCATGCAGACGTCCTTCGTGGTGGACGACACGTCGCTGACGACCTCCTGAGCGCCTGCAAAGGGTGGGGCTGTGTCCGCTGTCCGCGACGCAGCCCCTCCGTCCTTCTCCTGCGTGGGGAGGGCGCTGCCCCGGCCGGGCCCGGCCGGGGTGGGTCCGGGCGACGCGGCGGTCGGGTCAGTGGCACGATGGCGCTCGTGCCTGCCCGCCGTCGTGTCGACCCTGCCTCCGGCAGCGCGGCGCTGGCGGCGGCCCGCATCGCGGACTTCGACCCGCAGGTGGTGGGACGCGTGGTGCTCGGCACCGCGGTGCGCTATGCGCTCGAGGAGTTCGCTGCGCGCCACCCCGGCCGCTCGGTCGAGCTGCGCGTGCCACCCTACGGGGCCGTGCAGTGCATCGAGGGGCCGCGCCACACCCGGGGCACCCCGCCCAACACCTTCGAGACCGACGCCCGCACCTGGCTCCTGCTGGCCGAGGGTGGGCTGGCCTGGCGGGACGCGCTCGCCTCGGGGGCGGTGCGGGCCTCGGGCCACCGCGCCGACCTCGGGCCCCTGCTCCCGCTCGCAGGGATGTGACGCACCAGTCGCCGCGCACCCGCCTCACCCGTCGCGACACCCCGTACGGCGTCCCCTACGCTGGAATCATGTCGACCTCCACCCGCGGACGCACCCGTCGCAGTACCCCCGACTTCAAGCGCTGGCTCGGCACGGGCGCGCTGCTGGGGTTCTTCGTGGGCTTCGTCATCGCCATGGTCAGCGACCGGGCCCAGAACTACAGCGCCGGGTCCCAGGTCGGCTACCTCGGCGTCATGCTCGCCTTCCTCGGTGCCCTGCTCGCCGGCCTCGTGGCCGTGCTGGTCGACCGCCGGCACTGACCGGCGCACCACGCCGCCTAAGCTGCCTGCGCCCTGTGTGACACTTGAGCTGTGGCACGCGGCGACGGCAGACTTTCCCACGACCTCAACCTCTTCGACCGAGCTGACAAGGGCCCACAGGACGCCTGTGGGGTCTTCGGTGTGTGGGCGCCCGGCGAGGACGTCGCCAAGCTGACCTACTTCGGTCTCTACGCCCTGCAGCACCGCGGGCAGGAGTCGGCCGGCATCGCCACCGGCGACGGCGAGAAGATCCTGGTCTACAAGGACATGGGGCTGGTCAGCCAGGTGTTCGACGAGACGGCCCTGAGCTCGCTGCGCGGTCACCTGGCCATCGGGCACACCCGCTACTCCACGACCGGCGGCTCGACCTGGGAGAACGCCCAGCCGACGCTCGGCGGTGGAGGGCAGAGCACGGTCGCGCTGGCCCACAACGGCAACCTCATCAACACCGTCGAGCTGCGCGAGCTGGTCACCGAGCGCGTCGGCTCCGAGGCGGCCCGCCGGGGAGAGCTCGCCCGCGGCAACACCAGCGACACGGCGCTGGTCACCGCACTGCTGGCCGCCGACCAGGACCGCACGCTCGAGGCGTCCGCCCTCGAGGTGCTGCCCCTGCTGAAGGGCGCCTTCTGCTTCGTCTTCATGGACGAGAACACCCTGTATGCCGCCCGCGACCCCCACGGGGTGCGTCCCCTCGCCCTCGGTCGCCTCGAGCGCGGCTGGGTCGTGGCCTCGGAGACTGCCGCCCTGCAGACCATCGGGGCCAGCGTGGTCCGTGAGATCGAGCCCGGAGAGCTGGTCGTCATCGACGAC
The DNA here is from genome assembly GCA_030853445.1 of Actinomycetota bacterium. GTDB lineage: Bacteria > Actinomycetota > Actinomycetes > Actinomycetales > Dermatophilaceae > Lapillicoccus. Next base: position 6,981 of record JALYVC010000388.1, read on the forward strand.
AACGGGCTGCGCACGCATCGTTTCGCCCCCGCAGAGCCCAAGGGCTGCGTCTTCGAGTACGTCTACCTCGCCCGACCCGACGCCGTCATCAGCGGCAAGGTCGTGCACGAGGCCCGGGTCGACATGGGTCGGCAGCTGGCCCGTGAGCACCCGGTCGAGGCCGACCTCGTCATCGGGGTGCCCGAGTCGGGGGTCCCGGCCGCCGTGGGCTACTCGCAGGAGTCGGGCATCCCCTTCGGCCAGGGGTTCGTCAAGAACGCCTACGTCGGGCGCACCTTCATCCAGCCGTCGCAGACGCTGCGCCAGCTGGGCATCCGGCTCAAGCTCAACGCGCTCGAGCACACCATCCGGGGCAAGCGCCTGGTCGTCGTCGACGACTCGATCGTGCGCGGCAACACCCAGCGGGCCCAGGTGCGGATGCTGCGTGAGGCGGGGGCCGCCGAGATCCACGTGCGCATCTCGAGCCCGCCCATCACCTGGCCGTGCTTCTACGGCATCGACTTCGCGACCCGGGCCGAGCTGATCGCCACCGGTCTCGGGGTCGAGGAGATCTGCGCGGCGATCGGCGCCGACTCGCTCGGCTTCATCTCCGAGGAGGGGATGACCGCCGCGACGGAGCAGCCCCGTGACCAGCTGTGCACGGCCTGCTTCACCGGAAGCTATCCGATCGCCCTCCCCGAGGACGGACGCATCGGCAAGCACGTGCTGGAGACGCTGCCCATCGCGGTGCGCACCGGTCACGACAGCGACCTGCACCTCGGTGCTGACGCCGAGGGGGTCTCGCTGGGCGTGGCCGGCGGCGCCGAGAACGCCCTGCTCCACCCCTGACCCCCCGGCGTTCTACCCCGGTAGCCCCCGGCGTTTTACCCCGGTAGCCACCGGGGTAGAACGTCGCTCCCGAGCGCGGCGTTTTACCCCGGTGGCGTTTTACCCCGTACCTGACGAGGTAGAACGTCGCTCCCGGGCGCGACGTTCCACCCCGCTGCGTCTCTGGCGGCCGTGGTCCACAACCCTTCCCGGTGGTGGCGCCGTCCACAGCCTCGCGTAGCGGGTCTGGTCATCGGGTCCGGAGCTCGGGCACGCTGCCCGGCATGGGACGGGGTCAGGAACGACGGGCGGCCGCGGCTGCTGCCGGCGAGGAGTACGGTGACGTGCTCTCGCGCCGCCTGCTGAGGGGCCTGGGCCTCACCCACGACCACGTGCGTCACGAGGTGGAGGCGCAGCGCTGGCGCACCCTCGGCCACCAGACGGTAGCCCTGCACCGCGGTCCCGTCGACGACCTGGCTCGGCGGTGGCGGGCGGTCTGGGAGGTGGGGCACCTGATCGCGGTCGTCGACGGGGTCACCGCCCTGCAGCACGCCGGTCTCGTCGGGTTCAGCAGCCCGGTACTGCACGTCTCCATCCCGCATGGATGTCGGCCGTACCACTCCTCCGGGGTGGTCACCCACACCGTCCCCCTTCGTGAGGAGGGAGAGGTCGTCACTGTGGGGCTGCCGCGGACCCGTCCCGAGGTCGCGGCCATCCGGGCCGCCCACTGGGCAGCGAGCGACCGTCAGGCGGCGCTGATCCTGTGCATGACCGTGCAGCAGCGGCTGACGACCCCCGACCGGCTGCGCACGAGCGCCGAGACCCTGCGGATCAGGGGGCGCTCCCGCGTGGTCGCCACCCTGGTGGCTGACCTCGCCGACGGCGTCCAGTCCCTCGGCGAGCTCGACTTTGCGGCCATGTGCCGCGCCCGTGGGCTGCCGGAGCCGGCTCGGCAGCAGGTCGTCCAGACGCCCTCGGGCCGCATCTACCTCGACGTGCGGTGGCCGGAGGTCGGTCTGGTCGTGGAGATCGACGGGGCCCAACACCGACAAGGCCTCGAGCTCAGCGACGACAACCTCGGACGCAACGCCGTCGTGGTCGAGGGCGACTCCCTACTGAGGATCGACCTCATCGGCCTGCGGCTGCAGACCGGGGCGTTTCTCGACCAGGTCTGCCTGGCCCACGCGCGGCTCAGCGCCCGGGCAGCCGCCTGACCCGTTCGAGACCCGGCGCAGTCGCTCGCGAAGAGGCGCAGAGGGAGCGCCGTACGATAACGGGGTGATTTCTCGCGCCCGGTCGCGACGTTCTACCCCGCTGGGTAGCGGGGTAGAACGCCAGCGTGAAGCTCCGCCCGGCGGCCGCCGATACGCTGGGGAGGTGACTGACGCCGCGCCCATCACCTATGCCTCCGCCGGAGTCGACGTCGAGGCGGGTGACAAGGCGGTCGAGCTGATGAAGGCCGCGGTCGCGCGGGCTCAGCGACCCGAGGTGCTCGGCGGGCTCGGCGGATTCGCCGGACTGTTCGACGCGAGCGCCCTGGTCGCCATGGCCCGCCCGGTGCTCGCCACCTCGACGGACGGCGTCGGCACCAAGGTTGCCATCGCCCAGGCGCTCGACCGGCACGACACCATCGGCTTCGACCTGGTCGGCATGGTCGTCGACGACATCGTCGTGTGCGGCGCCGAGCCGCTGTTCATGACCGACTACATCGCCACCGGCAAGGTCGTGCCCGAGCGGGTCGCGGCCATCGTCGGCGGCATCGCCGCCGCCTGCGAGCAGGCGGGGGTGGCCCTCGTCGGCGGCGAGACGGCCGAGCACCCCGGCCTGCTCGAGCCCGACGAGTACGACGTCGCGGGCGCCGCCACCGGGGTCGTCGAGTTCGCCGACATCCTCGGGCCGCACCGGGTGCGCAGGGGAGACGTCGTGCTCGCCTTCGCCTCGAGCGGTCTGCACTCCAACGGCTACTCCCTCGTGCGCCGCGTCGTCGCGCAGGCCGGGTGGGCACTCGACCGCGAGATCCCCGAGTTCGGCCGCACCCTGGGGGAGGAGCTGCTCACCCCCACCCGCGTGTATGCCGCCGACCTCCTCGCTCTCGTGCGCACCGCGGGGCTCGAGGTCCATGCCCTCAGCCACGTCACCGGTGGCGGCCTGGCGGCCAACCTGGCTCGCGTCCTGCCCGCAGGCCTCAGTGCCCGTGTCGACCGAGCCACCTGGACCCCGCCGGCGGTCTTCACCACGGTGGCACGGCTGGGGCGCGTGCCACGGGCCGATCTCGAGCGCACCCTCAACATGGGAGTGGGGTTCGTCGGGATGCTCCCGGCCGACCAGGTCGACCGGGCCCTGGCGGTCGCGGCCTCACGGGGGCTCGTCGCCTGGGTGGCGGGTGAGGTCAGGACCGAGGCCGACGCGTCGTACGACCCGGCCCACGAGATCGTCCGCGGCGCCAAGGGTGTCGACGGGGGTGCGGTCCAGGTCGTGGGTGAGCACCCCGCCGCCGGCTGACCGCCGGCTGGTCCCACGTCGAAGGCGATACCGGCCCGGGTGGCCCGTGTCAACGCCCCGAGGCACGGGGGCTCCGTACCGATGGGGTTGCCTTCCGGGTGAGTACCCGACACCGCACCAGAGCATCGCCGGGACCGGGCCGAGCCCACAGCAGCTCGCGAGCGCCAAGGCGGATGGCGAGCTGGCCCCGCACCCCGAAGGGGCGGGGCCGCCTCGCGTCGACCGTGGGACCGAGCACCCTGTCGCGGGCACCAGCCAGCGCACCACGGGTCACGTGGTCACGCATGAGGTGAAGTCAGCGGGAGGAGGAGAGCGTCAATGCTCCCCCGAGGCCCACTTGCTGTAGTCGTCGTGCTCCTCGCCGTCGTCGACCTCCGACCGGTGGTCGGTGGTCCTGGACGTCGAAGTGTGGAGTTCTCGCTCAAGCGAACTGAAGTCGGTGTTGGGAGAGAAGTATTTCAGCTCCCGAGCGACCTTGGTCTGCTTGGCCTTCGCCCGGCCGCGCCCCATGGCGTGACCCCCTCATGCGTATGCCGGGGTGGCAGCGCGGTACCGGGCGGCACAGGCCGCTCGATCTCCCGCGAAGCGGCCCCGGGAATCGTGTGTAGTCGTGGGGCTAACGCTACCTCAGCGTTCGACGATCCGCGTACCGGACCGGCAAGCCCGTCGGCCCCGCCCTGTCGCCGCCTTGTCGCCCGCCCCGCCGAGGGCCGCCGCGACGCCGGCCCGCGCGGGGGCGATCAGGTGACGTCGCGTAAACGTCATCGGCCGAACGGTGGACTTTTGGCCCTAGATGTACTAAATTGACCGATGTGGGGCGGACCCCCAACGCACACAGTGTGAGTCCGCTGGGTCGGATGGGGACCCTGGAGCTTATGGCGACATAAGCCTCCTTCTTCCACTTTGTCGATGTACGGTGGGTCCGGGGAAGTCTGGTGGGGGCACCGGGTGATGGATCCGATGAGATGCGGGGAGAACAACCATGGCGATGGCCATTGACACACAGGAACACGAGAAGCTGCTGACGCCAGCAGAGGTTGCGGCCATGTTCCGCGTGGACCCGAAGACGGTCACACGCTGGGCCAAGGCAGGCAAGCTGACGGCGATCCGCACGCTCGGTGGACACCGGCGCTACCTCGAGAGTGAGGTCAGCCGGCTGCTCGGTTCCCACTGAGGACTGAGCAGAGCACGTTCGCTCAGAAGCGGCCGGACCCGGGGG
>JALYVC010000416.1 GCA_030853445.1 Actinomycetota bacterium
CGAGGGTGGGGGCCCCGTCGGCGGCGGGAGCCACCGGCCCCGAGGTGGCACCACCGAGGTCGTCGGCGTGGGCGTGCTGCCCACCTACCGACGCCGCGGCCTCGCCGGCGCAGTCACCGCCGTGCTGGCCCGCCAGGCCCTCGAGGCGGGGGTGACCACCGTCTTCTGCGGCGCGGAGGACGACGCCGTCGCGCGGGTCTACGAACGGGTGGGGTTCCGACGCGTCGGGACGGCGTGCCTCGGCCGGCCCGAAGCGCTCTGAGTCGGTTCTGGGTCGATTCTGGGGCTGGGGCCCCTTGGGTCACCTTCGCGCCCAGCTGATGCTCGTACGCGGTGCGAGCAAGAGGCCAAGCGAGACGTCTCACGCGAGACTGTCCGTTCAGCGTGCGACCGCGCTAGATTGAGGCCGCCCAACAGGTCCGCCCAGCCACCCCCGGCTCTCGACCCGACGGAGAACGCGTGCCCGACCCGACGTCCCCTGCACTCAGGCCGCCCGTCCTGGACCACGCCGTCGTGGCGATGCGTGAGCTGATCCTCTCGGGGGAGCACTACCGCACCGCGGTGGCCGTCCACCTGGGGCTGACCGTCAACGAGAGCCAGGCCGTGAGCTACCTCCTCGCCCGGGGGCCCATCGGCCAGGGTGAGCTGGCCGCCGCGATGAGCTTCACCACGAGCTCGACCACGGCCCTCGTCGACCGGCTCGAACGGCGGGGCGTCGCCGAGCGCCGCAACGACCCGACCGACCGCCGTCGCAGCATCATCGCCCTGTCGTCGCGGGGGGAGGCCGAGCTCGACGAGGTGCGCACGTGGATGGCCAAGGCCTTCAGCGGGCTGGACGAGCAGGAGCTGGGCCTGGCCCGTGACCTGCTGCTCACGCTGGCCTCCAACCTGCGCGGCTTGACCGACTCCGTGCTCGCGAGCCAGGGCCCGCACTCGAGGCCCCGCCGCCGACTCTGACCGCGCGTCCTTCACGGGAGGGCCCACCGAAGCGACCCGGCGGTCGCCGTACGCTGGAGTGATGACGTTCGAAGCCCGCCCCGTTGACCTGCCGTCCGAGAAGCCCGCCCATCGCACGACGACCCTCACCCGCAGAGGGCTGGGGGCCTACACCGCGATGAACGCCCGCGGCGGCACCATCCCCGTGGCCGGCGGCGACGACGAGTTCACCCCGGTGGAGCTCCTGCTGGCGGGCATCGCCGCCTGCACGGCGGTCGACGTCGACCACCTCACCAGCCGCCGGGCCGAGCCCGACGACTTCGAGATCAGGGTCGACGCGCACAAGGTCGGTGACGAGCAGGGCAACCACCTGGAGGACATCGTCGTCACCTTCCGCATCCGCTACCCCGAGGGGGAGGGCGGTGACCGGGCCCGGGCCGTGCTGCCCGACATCGTCAAGAAGTCGCACGACCGGCTGTGCACGGTCGGCCGCACCGTCGAGCTCGGCACCGAGATCCGTACGGTGCTCGAGTGAGCGTCTCCACGACCCGCCGCACCCACCCCGTCGACCTCGACGTGCTCGACCTCGTGCCCGTCGCCGAAGGAGGCACCCCGGCGCAGGCCGTCGCCGCCACCGTCGCCGCGGCCCGCGCTGCGGAAGCGGCCGGCTACCACCGCTACTGGATGGCCGAGCACCACAACTTCCCGGGCGTCGCCTCGTCGGCGACTGCCGTGCTCGTCGGCCACGTCGCCTCGGCGACGACGTCGATCAGGGTCGGCTCCGGCGGGATCATGCTGCCCAACCACGCCCCGCTCGTGGTCGCCGAGCAGTTCGGCACCCTCGCGACCCTCTATCCGGGGCGCATCGACCTCGGGCTGGGCCGGGCGCCCGGCACCGACCAGGTCACGGCGCACGCCCTGCGCAGGGTGGAGGACGCGGCCGTCGACTTCGCCTCGGAGGTGGCGCAGGTGATGCGCTACCTGGGCCCGGTCGACGTCGGAGCGCGGGTGCGTGCGGTGCCGGGTGAGGGCACGCAGGTGCCTATCTGGATCCTCGGGTCGAGCCACGGCGGCGCGCAGGTGGCCGCGGCACTCGGGCTGCCCTACGCCTTCGCCTCGCACTTCGCCCCGCGGATGCTGGGCTCGGCCCTGCAGACCTACCGCGAAGGCTTCCGGCCCTCCGGCCGTGACGGGGCCCTCGAGACCCCGCGGGTCGCCGCAGCCGTCAACGTGGTCGTGGCCGACACCCGCGACAAGGCGGAGCGCATCTGGGGATCCCACCTGCAGCGCGTGCACGGCATCGTCACCGGCCGCCGGGGCCTGCTGCCTCCGGCCGTCACCGGTGACGTCACGGCCGGGTGGTCGCCCCAGGAGAGGGCCGCGGTGGAGTCGATGACCGCGGTGTCCTACGTCGGCACGCCGTCCTGCGTGCGTGACGGGTTGCAGGACTTCGTCGACGCCACCGGGGTCGACGAGCTCGTGGTGGCCACCTCGGCCCACGACCTCGACGACCGGCTGCGCTCGCTGCAGCTGCTCGGGGAGGCATGGCACGGCACAGACGCCGCCGCCTCGGTCGCGTGAGAGGCACGCGCCACCCGGGGTGACGCCAGCGGCGTGGTCGCCCGCATCCACGACGTCCTGGACCTATCCTCGGCAGCGTGACCACCGGTGCCCACGAGCGGGCCACCCGCCGACCCCGTCCCGAACCGGCCGAACCGGCCGCGACGGCCGCACCGGGCGCGCCCGTGCTCGGCGGGGCAGGGTCCTTGCCGCGGCCGGTCATCGAGAAGCTCGGCCGCCAGGTCGCTGACCTCGTGGGCGACCTCGTGGCCGACCTCGAGCGCACGGTGCCCAGCGCCGTCGACGCCGCCTACGTCGTCGGTTCCGCAGCCATGCGTGACCACCGTCGAGGCCTCGACGACGTCGACGTCGTCCTCGTCCTGGCCGGTCACCCCGACCCGCTCCTTCGGCGCCTGCTCGACGACGTGCACGGCCAGGTGGAACGGGCCCACCCGGACCTGCCGCCCGACCTCGTCTACACGACCTGGCGCGACCTCGGTCGGCCGCCCGAGGCATCCGGACTGGCGGCCCCCGGCGCGCTCGGTCTGACCCGCCGCGGCGGGGTCACGCTCACGGGGCCCGAGTACGCCCCTGACGCATTCACCCGGCACCAGCTGCTCGACCACGGGGTCGCCGTCATCGGCCCTTCGGTGTCGGCCATGCAGGTCGCCGTCACGCGGGAGGCGCTCTCGGCCCAGTGCCTGCGTGACATCGCGCAGCGGTGGACACCGTGGTGGGAGCACTCCGCCCTGCTGCTGTCCGCCGCCGGACGCGCGAGCCTCTCGGCCTCGGTGACGGACGCGGTGCTGCAGGTGGCCCGTCTGCACCACATCCTGCTGACGGGTGAGGTGCTCAGCCTGAGCGCCGTGGGGCAGTGGGCCCTGACGGTCTGCGAGCCGGAGTGGTCACGCCTGGTCGAGGAGAGCCTGCTCGTGCGGCAGGACCCCTCGCACCGGTCGCTCTACCGCAACCCCCTGGCCCGTCGTCGCGACGTGCTCGCCTTCACCGACCTGCTCATGACCGTCGACGAGGAGACCTTCGGGGCCACACCCGAGCCGCCCGACTCGGTCGACCCGGTCGAGCCACCCGCGTCGGCCCCTCAGGTCGAGTCGCGCAGCCGCCCCGGCGGGCGGCGGTAGTCCTCCGGCCCCCCCGGGGGCACGGGGCTGCCGGTGGTGGC